>JANYAN010000001.1 GCA_025361305.1 Burkholderiales bacterium | reverse complement strand
TCCTGTCGCGCCCCGACTCGCGTGATTGCATGAACCTGCCGTGGCAGGACATCGCCTGGGACCAGTTCGACCAGGGTGTGGACAAGCTCAAGGGGCTGCGCATTGGCCTGATGACGCGGGCGGGCTGCGGCCTTGATGTGGAACCCGAGGTCATGGCGGCCGTGGAGCATGCAGCGCAGCTATTCGAGAGAGCGGGTGCGCAGGTGACGCCGATGAGGCCATTCATGACGCAGACCATGCTCGATGGCATGGATCACTTCTGGCGGATGCGCTCGCACATCGACATGAAGGCAATTGCGCCGCAGAAGAAGGCCCGGGTCCTACCCTACATACAACAGTGGGCCGACAGCGCAGCCGGCATGGACGGCGAAGCGGTGTTCAGGGCATTCAGCCAGTTCCATGCCACCCGGATCGCCGCAGTCAACGCCTGCCTGGCTTTCGACTACGTGATCTCTCCCACGTCGCCGGTGCCGGCATTCGCAGCCGAACTGCCCTCACCCACCAATGATCCGCTGCGGCCGCTCGAACACATTGGCTTCACCGTGCCGTTCAACATGTCGGAACAGCCGGCCTCGTCGATCAACTGCGGCTATACGTCGGGCGGACTGCCCATCGGGCTGCAGATCGCCGGACAGCGTTTCGACGACCTGGGTGTGCTCCAGGTCTCGCGTGCCTTCGAGTTGATTCGCGAGGCACAGCGGCCCTGGCCGGAGGCGCCGCCGCAAGCGCTGGACCATGTGGACTGACAGTCTGGGCAACCCGGCAACACTGCTCGATGCAGGCAGCCTGGCCGGGCTCAATGACTTTGTCGAGGGTTTCATTTCCAGCGAGGCCCGTGCGGTCAACATTCTCGGGACGGCGGTGAACGACGAAAGCCCGCTGGTGCAGGCCTGCGCCGCGGCGGTCCATATGTTCGCCGAGTCGCGCGATGCGGCCGCGAACGCACGGCCTTACCTGGAACGAGCCCGGGCCGGTTCGCACGGCGTCACGCCACGTGAACAGCGCTTCATTGCCGCGGTGGCGGCGTGGGTGGAAGGCGACATCGCCCGGGCGATCGCCCTGCACGAGGAGCAGGCGCGCGAACATCCGCGCGACCTCGTCTCGCTCAAGCTCGGCCAATACCACCTGTTCAACCGCGGCGACTCGCCTGGCATGCTGCGCATTGCGCTGACTGCCTTGCCGGCGGCGGGCGACATTGCCTACCTCCACGGCATGCTGGCCTTCGGCTGGGAGCAGTGCCACGGACTTGAACAGGCCGAGGTGGCAGCACGTCACGCGATCGCCCTGCGGCGCAAGGAACCCTGGGCCCATCACGCGCTGGCCCACGTCATGCTGACGCAGGGGCGCCTGCGCGAGGGCCGCGATTTTCTGGATGACGTCAGCGAGACCTGGACGGGCCTGAATTCGTTCATGGTCACACACAACTGGTGGCACCAGGCGCTGTTCGCGCTGGAACTGGGCCACGACCAGGAGGTGCTGCGGCTCTATGACGAGCGGATCTGGGGCGTTGCCAAGGACTACTCGCAGGACCAGATCAACGCGGTCTCGCTGCTGGCTCGCCTGGAGCTGGCGGGTGTGGACGTGGCCTACCGCTGGCAAGACCTGTCCGGTTACCTGGCGCAACGCCTGCACGACCATGTGTTGCCGTTCCTGGACCTGCAGTATCTGTACGGACTGGCGCGCGCGGGAAGGGCCGAGGCCGATACCCTGTTGCGCCAGATCGAAGTGCACGCTGGCACCGTCCCCGCCAATGCACGACGGGCCTGGCAGGGCGTCTGCGTGCCAGCCAGCCAGGGCCTGATGGCCCATGCGCGCGGCCACTGGCAGCAGGCCGTCGATGCGCTGGGCCAGGCCCTGCCCCGGATGGCGGAGATCGGCGGCAGCCATGCCCAGCGCGATCTGTTCGGCCAGTTGTACCTGGATGCTCTGATTCGCAGTGGTTATCGTGGCGCAGCACAGAATCTGCTGCAGCAGCAGTTACGCGGCCAGCCCGAATCGGCGCGACTGCGGCGCCAGGCGGCGCCGGTCTACCGCGAACTGGGGCTGAGCGGCGTCGCGGCGAATTTCTTCTGATCGTAGATCGGCTGGGGCGGCAAGCCTTCGAGATGTGCCACGTCAGCCCAGGTCAAAATCTCGATGCCGGCATCGCCAACTTTCACCCGGCTCAGACCGGCGTTGGGAATGTCGCTCTCGCGCGGTCCACTCAGGCCAAGCGAGCGGGCTGTGCGGTAGATCATGTCGAGCACACCGCCATGGGTCACCACAACCAGGGTCTGGCCAGGATGCGCCTTGACAATGCGGCCCACCGCATCCATCACCCGCGCGTGGAACTGGCGCGTGGTTTCGCCCCCGGGCATGGCGTAGTTCTCGTCGAAGCGCAGCCACCCTTCCCACGCCTGCGGATGATCGGCCTTGATGTCCTCGACCCGCATCCCGTCGACGCGCCCGAAGCTCTGCTCGCGCAGCGCCACGTCGTTGGCCGAAGCCAACCCCATCTGGTGGGCGATCGGCAGCGCGGTCTGCTGCGCGCGTACCAGGTCGCTTGCGTAGAGGCTGTGCGCGGCCTCGCCGGCCAGGCGGTGCGCCAGCCGCATCGCCTGTTCCTGGCCGATGGCGTTGAGGGGCACGTCGACATGGCCCTGGAACCGCAGTTCGCGGTTCCAGTCGGTCTCACCATGGCGAATCAGGATCAGCTCGGTCATGTCCCGATTATCCGCGCCGCCCTGGCGGTGACAGAATGGGAGCCAACTCAGGCCACCCGCCCATGACGCAACTGATCCTTCTCCCCGGCCTGGCGGGCGACGCCGCCATGTGGCTGGCCCAGGTTGTGGCACTGGCCGAATGGAATCCACGGATCACCGACGTCCATGCCCGCCATGCCAGCGTGCCAGATATGGCGGCCGCACTGCTGGCCGACCACGGCGGCCCGCTGATCCTGTGCGGAGCGTCGATGGGTGGGATCGTGGCCATGGAAGCAGCGCGCCAGGCGCCACAACGCGTCCGCGGCCTGGCGCTGCTGGGCACCAACGCGCGCCCCGAGACCTCCGACATGCGAGCGTTGCGAGAGGCCGCGATCGCCTTGTTCGAGCAAGACCGCGTTGCCGAAGTGATCGAACCCAACGTCGCGATGGCGTTTCATCCCGCTCGCGCGGCCGATGCGGCTCTGGTGGGTGCCTACCTTGACTTCGTGCTGCGTGCCGGCGCGACGCAGCTGATCCGGCAGAACCGCGCCATCATGGCGCGTCCCGACGCGCGGGCCCATCTGGGCAGCTTGCGCTGCCCGACGCTGGTGATGTGCGGAGACTCTGACCTGCTGACGCCGGTCGAGTGCTCCGTCGAGATTGCCGGCCTGATCCCAGGGGCTCAACTGGTGATGGTGCCCCGCTGCGGTCACATGCTGACGATGGAGCAGCCGGATCTGGTGAATGCCACGTTGCGCCAGTGGCTGCAACAGATCGAGGCCAGGCCCTGAAGGGGCGCGTTACTCGCGGCCGAGACTGCGTACCTTCTCCATCAGCTTTTGCTGCACGGTCGGCGAGACGAACTTGTCGATTTCGCCGCCCAGCACGGCGATCTCGCGCACGAAGGTGCTGCTGATGAACTGGTACTTGTCGCTGGGCGTAAGGAAGACGGTTTCGACGTCGGGCATCAGGCTGCGGTTCATGCCAGCCAGCTGGAATTCATAGTCGAAGTCGGTCACGGCGCGCAGGCCGCGCACCATGGCCTTGCCGCCACGGGCGACGACAAAGTCGCGCAGCAGGCCAGAAAAGCTCTCGACCTCGACCTGCGCCAGAGGTTTGACCACTTCGCGCGCCATCTCGATGCGCTCCTGCAGGGTGAACATCGCCTTCTTGTGGTGGCCGGCGGCCACCGCCACGATGACGCGGTCGAACAACTGCGTGGCGCGGCGCACGACGTCCTCATGGCCCAGGGTCATGGGGTCGAAGGTGCCGGGGTAGACGGCGATCACATTGGTAGCCATGGCCTGTCTCCTGAGCGCGGCTGATGCTGTGCTGTGCTGTGTTGCGGTGGATTATGCAGTGCGCCGCAACAGGTGCGCGTGCACGGCACCGGCCCTGAGGTGCCGCTGCGCGGTCAGGCCGAAATCCACAAGGCGGCTGTCGTCCCAGAGCGCGGGCGCTTCCAGGTAGACCAGGCCGCCTTCGGCCAGCGCGCCTGTGGCTGCACGCAACGCTGGCTCCAGCAGGGGTTGATCGAACGGCGGGTCCAGAAACACCAGGTCAGCCGTGCCCACGGGCAGGCGCTTGAGTGCGATCACCCCGTTCCCTCGCTCGACGCGCACGTTGTGCGCACCGAAGCGGTCCCGGAACGCTATGAGCTGGGCCACCAGGCGCGCATCCTGCTCCACCAGCAGCACTTGGCCGGCGCCGCGCGACGCGGCCTCCAGCCCGAGCGCACCCGTGCCGGCAAAGGCGTCCACGCAACGCCAACCTGTGAGGTTCTGGCCCAGCCAGTTGAACAACGTCTCACGCACGCGGTCAGGCGTGGGCCGCAGGCCTGGCCGGTCCAGCACAGGCAGTTTGGTGCGTTTCCACTGGCCGCCAATGATGCGGACCTCATGAGGGGGTTTCCCGGGCATCGGCCAAGCTTACGCGTTTGTGCGCAGCGGCAATGAAGAAGCCGGAAGCACCCGCGCGGGCGCTTCCGGCTTTTGTTCTTTCTTCCCGGATTCCTCCCCCTGGCATTCGGTCGCGTGACAGCAACGCGCGAATTCTGAAGGGATCCGCAAGGCCTGTGTTGGCCACCCCTGTCAACTCTGACAGTCGGAGGGCCGGGAACTTCAGCGGGCCGATGGTGCCTTGGCTCCGACAATCACCGTGACCATCCGCTGCGGCTGCAGCTTGCGGCCAAACGCGGCTTTGATGTCGGCGGCAGTGACCTTCTCAACCTGAGCGGTCCAGGTGTCCAGGTAGTCGAGCGGCAATCCGTTCCATGCGATATTGGCGACATTGCCCAGCAGCTTGCGGTTGCTGTCGATCAGCAACGGGAAACCGCCGATCAGGTAATCCTTCGCCGCCTTCAGTTCGGACGGCGTCGGCCCTTCGGCCAGGAAGCCGGCCAACACGTCCCGGGAAATCTGCACCGCCTGCGCGGCCTGGTCGGGCCGGGTCTGCAAGCCGAGCACGAAGGCCCCGGCATGCAAGCCGGGCGAGAAGTGAGTCGAGGCGCTGTAGGCCAGGCCCCGCTTCTCCCGGACTTCCTGCACCAGGCGCGAGACCAGATCGCCGCCACCCAGGATGTAGTTGCCCACGGTCATGGCGAAGAAATCAGGGTCGCGGCGCGAATAGCCGGGCTGGCCGATCAATACATGCGCCTGGGCCGACTCGAACGGTATTTCCAGCGTCGACGGCGCGACCAGCGGCAACACGTCGACCACCGGTGGCAGCGGTTCGCAGCGCGCAGGATCATGACCCGGCAGGTGCGACAGCAGCGTGACAACCATGGCATCGGCCTGCGCGCGGGTGACCGCCCCCACGACCGTGACCTTGGCACGGCAGGCGTGGATCAATCGGCCATGCAGGTCGGCCATGTCAGCGATTGCTATGCGCGCCAGCGACGCCACAGTCGCCTCGAAGCCGTACGGGTGGGCACCAAATACAGCGGCCTGGAAGGCACGCTGTGCGATCGTCGCCGGGAGCGTGTTGGCCTCGCGGATGGCCGCGCCGATGCGCTCGCGCTCGCGCTGCCAGACGTCCGCAGGAAACGCCGGGGCGGCCAGCTGCCGGGACGCCAGTTGCACGGCCTTGGGCAGCAAATCCGGGTAGGTCAGTGAGCGCAGTGAAAAACTCATCCGGTCGTTGCCTGCGCCAACGCCGAAATTCGCACCGAGGTCGGCCCAGGCTTCGCCGAGCTGGTTTTCGTCAAGCGCCGGCGAACCGTCGCTTGCCTTGATGCCCTTGGACAGCATGCCGCCCGTCGTGGCGGCCAGCCCCATCTTGCCGGCCGGGTCGCGGCGTCCGCCCGCGTCGAAGTCAATTTGCACGTCGACCATCGGAATACCCGGGCTCTCGACCATGAATATCTCGGCGCCACTGGCCTGCGTCCATCGCTGCACTGGGATACCAGCTCCGGCGGCCGCGCTGAATGAGATTGTCGCGATCAGCGCGAACAGGCGAACGGTTGTGAAGGCTGGCATTGCGATGATCCTGGGCTGCCGGTTCAACGCAGCGGGCCCGACGGGGTTGCGCGGGGCCGGCGATTGGCGTCCACCGGTTGCGGGCGCAGGATACCGACGTTGAGCTGGTCGTCGCCGAAATAGCGCGCGGCCACCGATTTCACCTGTTCGGCAGTCACCGAGCGAAGCCGCTCGATCAACCTCTCCCCGGCATCCAGCGGCAATTCCTGGACCCAGTAGACGCCCAGTTCCTGGGCCTGGCTCATCACCGAGTCCCGCTTGTAGACGTCGCTGGCGATCCACCGCGTCTTGACACGGTTGAGTTCGGCTTCGCTGACGCCTTCGCGAGCCACTTTGGCCACTTCGGCGCGCAGCGCGACTTCCACCTGCTCGGGGGTCTTGCCCGGCGCCGGGATGCCCTCGAGCGAAAACAGCTGCGGGCCGCGGCCCCACAGGCCGTTGCCCGCGTCGACACCATCAGCCACACGATCGGCACCCTGTGTCAGCGCTCGGTCCAGCCGTGCGCCGCTATAGCCATCGAGCACTGCTGCCAGCACCGTGAGCGCGAGCGCGTCGTCATTGGATGGGTTGGCCTCGAACGACGTCAGCTTGGGCACCTTGAACGCCAGAGCAATGTATGCCTGCTCTGCAGGTGCCTTGAAATCGACCCGGCGGGTGCCCGCTTGCTGAGGCTCCACGCGCGGTTTGCGCGCCGGAACCGGGCGTGCCGCAATACCGCCGTAGTAGCGCTGGGCCAGGCGCAGCACCTGCTGCGGGTCAACGTCGCCGGCGACCACCACGGCGGCATTGCCCGGGACGTACCAGCGCCGGTAGAACTCTCGCGCGTCCTGCGGCGTCATGGCGTCCAGGTCACTCATCCAGCCTACCACCGGGCGCCGATAGGGCGAGGCCTGGAACGTGGTCGCGTTAAGCACTTCTTCGAGCAGGGCGCGCGGAGAGTCCTCGATGCGCAGGCGCCGCTCCTCCTTGACCACCTCGAGTTCGCGCTTGAACTCGTCGTCCGGCCATTCGTTGCCCGCGAACCGGCCGGCCTCGAGCTTCATCACCTCTTCGAGCCGATTGGCCGGGATCTGCTGGTAGTAGCCGGTATTGTCCTGGCCTGTGAAGGCGTTCTCGCGACCGCCCAGGGCCGCCACTCGCGCCGAAAACTCGCCTGCCTTCAACTCGCGTGTGCCCTTGAACATCATGTGTTCGAGGATATGGGCAACGCCGGTCACGCCGTCAACCTCGTCGATCGAGCCGACGCGCAGCCACAGCATCTGCACGGCTGTCGGCGCCCTGTGATCGGGTTTGACGATGAGCGTCATCCCGTTGGCCAGGGTGAATTGCACGACTCGGGTGGAGGCCTCCTGCGCCTGCGCCGCACCGACCAGGGCAAGCGCAAACAGGGGGACCAGGAGCGCCAGAATGCGCCGCGCGGGGTGTTTCATAGAATCGTGTGATTCTATTGACACACTCAATGTTCAGTTTTTTCAGGAAAAAACCCGCCGCCATCCCGCCCGCTGCAACGGCTGCGCCGGCGCAATCGACCGGCCCGGCCAGCCGGATCGGCACAGCGCTGGCGGCACCGATGGAGGTACCGACGGCACCTGTCGTGCCAGCCGAGCGCCAGCGCTGGGTCGACCGGCTCGGTGCCGGTTTGCGCAAGACCGGCTCCGGCATATCGCGCGTCTTCAGCGGCGCGCAGATCGACGACCACCTGTACGAGGAACTGGAGTCGGCCCTGCTGTTGGCCGATACCGGCGTCACGGCCACCGCGTTCCTGCTGGCCGAAGTCAAGCGGCGCGTGCAGTCCAGCGGCGCCACCCGGCCGGTGCAAGTGAAGAACATCCTGGTCGACGCGCTGACGCAGTTGCTCAAGCCTCTTGAGAAGCAATTGACCATCGGCCTGCACCGACCCACGGTGATCATGGTGGCCGGCGTCAACGGTGCAGGCAAGACCACCTCGATCGGCAAGCTGACCCGGCACCTGGCTGACGCCGGCGCTTCGGTCCTGCTGGCCGCCGCCGATACTTTCCGCGCGGCGGCGCGCGAGCAGCTCGCGGTCTGGGCCGATCGCAATCTTGTGGAGATCGTCAGCCAGGAAGGGGGCGACCCGGCCGCAGTCAGCTTCGATGCTGTCAGCGCTGCCAGGGCACGCGGCAGGGACGTGGTGCTGGTCGACACTGCCGGACGCCT
>JANYAN010000326.1 GCA_025361305.1 Burkholderiales bacterium | reverse complement strand
GGTCTGGCCGAACATCTCGTTCACCGTGATACCCAGTTGCTCACGGCAGTAGGAAAACACTGCGTCGCCCACGGCCTCGCCGGCACTCATCATGGCCTGCAGCTTGAGCGAGAAACGCCGGCCCGGCTCGGGAAAGGCCTTCATCATGGCCTTGAGCGCCGTGGGAAACAGGAAGGTATGCGTGACGCCATGTTCCTGCATCAGCGTGAACGCCAGCTCCGGGCTGAAGCGGCCGTTGTACCCGACGATCGGCCGGCCGAAGTACAGGCTGGGCAACAGTGCATCCATCAGGCCCCCGGTCCAGGCCCAGTCAGCGGGCGACCAGAACACCGCCTGGCTCTCCTGCTCTGCCCGATCCTGGTCCGGCGCAAAACCGAACCAGTTCTGGCTGCACACGAAACCCGGCAAGTTGCCGATCAGGACGCGGTGGGCCAGCACGGCCCCTTTGGGCGGCCCCGTGGTGCCGCTGGTGTAGATCAGCACTGCGGCCTCGTCGGCCTTGGTTGCGACAGCTTCGAAGCGGGCACTCTGTCGCTGCAACTCGGTTGCAAAGTCGAGGTCGGCCCGCAGGGCGGCGGCGCCCACGCCGATCACCTCGCGCAGCGCCGGGCATTGCGCGCGCACCTCGAGCAGCGCCTCGATCGCGTTCTCGTCGCAGAGGGCTACTTCCGCCTCACTGTCGTGCAGGCGGTACTCGAGTGCCTCGGGGCCGAACAGCTGCGACAGCGGCATCGCCACGGCCCCCAGCTGGAACACCGCCATGTAGGCGATTGCGGTCTCGAAACGCTGCGGCATCACGATGGCAACGCGGTCACCTCGCCCGACGCCAAGCCCGCGCAGGAGATTGCTCAGGCGATTGGCCTGGGCCTGCAGGTCGGCAAAAGTCAGGACATCCTGGCCGGGTGGCAGGCCATGCGCGCGCACGGCCACTCGCTGCCGGGCGTCCGGGCGCTGCGCCCAGCTGGCGCAGCAGACCTGCGCGATGTTGAAATACGCCGGTACGCGCCAGCCGAAACCGCGGTGCATTGCGGCGTAGTTGTCCCTGCGTTGACTGACAGCCATATGGGGGCTTCCTTATCATTCGTCCCACAATGTACCAAGTCAAGCGTGAATCCCGCAGCGAATTCGTCCCGATCCGCAACCTGAACTACCACGTGCGCATCTGGGGCGCCCAGGGCGCCGGCAAGGTGCCCCTGGTGATGGTGCACGGCTGGATGGATGTGGCCGCGTCATACCAGTTCGTGGTCGATGCTTTTGCAGCCGATCACTATGTCATCGCGCCTGATTGGCGCGGCTATGGCCTGACCGAGAGCGCGCCGGTGGACAATTATTGGTTCCCCGATTACCTGGCCGACCTCGACTTCCTGATCGATCACTATTGCCCGGCCGAACCGGTAGACCTGGTTGGGCACAGCATGGGCGGCAACATCGCCATGCTCTACGCCGGCAGCCGGCCACAGCGCATCCGCCGGCTGGTCAATCTCGAGGGCTTCGGCATGGCTGTTACACGGCCAGACCAGGCACCGCGCCGATTTGCGCGCTGGATGGACGAGCTCAAGTCCTTTCACCGCGGCGAAATGGCACTCAAGGCCTATGAATCGGCCGACGGCGTGGCCCAACGCCTGATGAAGAACAACCCGCGGCTGAGTCAGGACAAGGCCGACTGGCTGGCCGGGCATTGGGGTCGGCCCGACGCCTCGGGACGTTGGCAAATCCTGGGCGACCCTGCGCACCGGATCATCAACGCCCAGCTTTACCGGGTGGACGAGGTACAGGAGATCTTCAAGGCCATCAGCGCGCCAACGCTGTCAGTGGAAGCCAGCGACAACCACCTGGACCGCTGGTGGAAGGGCAGTTACACACTGGAGGAATACCACCGGCGCCTGGCCGCCGTGCCATCGGTCGAGCAAGCCCGCATCGAGGATGCAGGGCACATGCTGCATCACGACCAGCCGGAACAATTAGCACAAATCCTGGAAAACTTCATCGGTAAACGTAACATCGCTTGATGTAGGTTTTGTCCTACCCCACACTTCGTCCTGCTGTAGTAAGGGGTGACTCATGAGACGGATGTGGTGGGGGCTTGGCCTCCTGGCCGTGGTGTGGCCTGGGCTGGCGATGGCCCAGGAGTTCGAGCAGGGGCTGGCGACGCTGTGGGAGGTGCTCTGGCACCAGAGCGGCGCACCCACTCGCATCGTCCGCTGGGAGAACGACATCCGCTTCCGCATGACCGGCGTCAACCTCGCCGCGAACCGCGAGCGCATGCTCGAAGCATTGCGCACGGTGACAGCCGAGGCCGGTGTCACGCTGGTTGACGTGAGCAACGAGCCCGGCGCGCCGGCCAACCTCAATATCGAGTTCACGGCAGACAACAGCCTGGAAGACAACCAGCCCTGCGTCACGGTGCTGGACTTCAAGACCGAAACCAGAATAGATTCGGCCACCATCCAGATGCGCTCGCGTGATGCGCGCCGTTGCGCCTATCACGAAGCGATGCACCTGATGGGGGTGCGCGGCCATCCGGCCGGCAAGACCGTGCTGAGCTATTTTCCGGGTGCTGTGGACGGACTGCAGCCGCTGGACCGGACCATGCTGCGAGCCTGGTACTCGCACCGCATGGCCAGCGGCATGACACCGCTCGAAGCGCTGCCGGTGCTCGCCGATGAACTGCTGGCCACGGCACCGGACAAGCTGGTTGCCAGGCGCACGCGTGACAGCTTCATTGCCACCACGTTCCAGCAGATGCTTGCCTTCGCCAACGGCCAGGGCGACATCCCGATCGTGGTCAAGCGCTCCGGCAAGGCCACGGAAGAAGGCACTCGTTACGGCCGGGCCGAGACGAGCTACTTCCTCAGCCTGGCCTATCTCGACGGCACCACCGTGCCACGCGACACCCAGCTGGCCATGCGCTGGCTTGAGCGCGCGGCCGTGCAAGGCAATCGCCCTGCGCAAGCCAGTCTGGGCGCCGTTCGCTAGGCGGCTCACCCGCAGCCCCGCATGGCGGGGAACCCGTCCGTGAGAAAATCCCGGTTTGATCAAGGATTCGACCCCATGGACGCAGAACGCATCAACCTCATCGGCGGCACGTTGGCCGACCTCGCCACGCGCACCCAGGCGCTCCGGGGGTATCTTTGACTACGATGCCAAATCCGAGCGTCTGAGAACTGTCACCGCGTCGCTCGAAGACCCCACGGTCTGGAACGACCCCAAGAAAGCCCAGGAACTGGGCCGCGAAAAGAAGCAGCTCGACGGCGTCGTGGGCATGCTGCAAACCCTCACGCGTGAGCTGGCCGACAATCTCGAGCTGTTCGAGATGAGCAAGGAAGAGAGCGACGTCGACGGGCTGGCCATGATCGAGGCCGACACCGCCAAGCTGGCCGCCAACGTGGAAGCGCTCGAATTCCGCCGCATGTTCAACAACCCGGCCGATCCACTGAACGCCTTTCTGGACATCCAGGCGGGCGCCGGCGGCACCGAGGCATGCGACTGGGCCAGCATGCTGCTGCGCCAGTACCTCAAGTACGCCGAGCGCAAGGGCTTCAAGACCTACGTCGAGGAAGAAACACCGGGCGACACGGCTGGCATCAAGGGCGCAACCATCAGGATCGAAGGCGACTATGCATTCGGCCTGCTGCGCACCGAAACCGGTGTGCACCGGCTGGTGCGCAAGTCGCCGTTCGACTCGTCCGGCGGGCGGCACACCAGCTTCGCCAGCGTCTTTGTCTACCCCGAAGTGGACGACTCGATCGAGATCAACATCAACCCGGCCGATGTGCGCACCGATACCTTCCGCGCTTCGGGCGCGGGCGGCCAGCACATCAACAAGACCGACTCTGCAGTGCGGTTGACGCACATCCCCACGGGCATCGTGGTGCAGTGCCAGGATGGCCGCAGCCAGCACAGCAACAAGGACGTGGCCTGGCAACGCCTGCGCTCGCGCCTGTACGACCACGAAATGCGCAAGAAGATGGAAGAGCAGCAGAAGCTCGAAGACACGAAGACCGATGTCGGATGGGGCCACCAGATCCGTTCGTACGTGCTCGACCAAAGCCGCATCAAAGACCTGCGCACGAACCTCGAGACCAGCAACACGCAGAAGGTGCTCGACGGCGATCTCGACCCGTTCATCGAAGCCAGCCTGAAGCAGGGCGTTTGAGCGTATGACACGGGTCTTCAAACACGCGGCGGGCAGGGCGCCGGGCCGCCCC
>JANYAN010000533.1 GCA_025361305.1 Burkholderiales bacterium | reverse complement strand
GACGGCGTGGCCCCGCCGTTCTTCAAGGCGCTGATCAACTACGCGCAGGACGGCTCGTACTCGTGGCACTGCCCGGGCCATTCGGGCGGCGTCGCCTTTTTGAAGAGCCCCGTCGGCCGGATGTTCCACCAATTCTTCGGCGAGAACATGCTGCGCGCCGACGTCTGCAACGCCGTCGAGGAACTCGGCCAGTTGCTCGACCACACAGGGCCGGTCGCGGCCAGCGAGCGCAATGCCGCACGCATCTTCAACGCCGACCACTGCTTCTTCGTGACCAACGGCACGAGCACCAGCAACAAGATGGTCTGGCATCACACAGTGGCGCCGGGCGACGTTGTAGTGGTGGACCGCAATTGCCACGTTTCCATCCTGCACGCGATCATCATGACCGGGTCCATCCCGGTGTTCATGAAGCCCACCCGCAATCACTTCGGGATCATTGGACCGATCCCGCAGAGCGAATTCGAGCCGGAGGCCATCCGCGCAAAGATCCGCGCCAATCCGCTGCTGGCTGGCGTGGACGCCGACAAGGTCAAGCCACGCGTCATGACGCTGACGCAGTCGACCTACGACGGCGTGATCTACAACACCGAGACGATCAAGGGCATGCTGGACGGCTACGTCGACACGCTGCACTTCGATGAGGCGTGGCTGCCGCATGCCGCCTTCCATCCGTTCTACGGGCCCTACCATGCCATGGGCAAGCGGCGCGTGCGGCCCAAGGAGTCCCTGGTGTTCTCGACCCAGTCGACCCACAAGCTGCTGGCCGGTATCAGCCAGGCTAGCCACGTGCTGGTGCAGGATTCGGAAAACCGTAAACTGGACCGCCACCTGTTCAACGAGGCGTACCTGATGCACACCTCGACCAGCCCGCAGTACTCGATCATCGCCAGCTGCGACGTCGCCGCGGCCATGATGGAGCCGCCCGGGGGCACAGCGCTGGTGGAAGAGTCGATCATGGAGGCGCTCGATTTTCGCCGCGCCATGCGCAAGGTAGACCAGGAATACGGCAAGGATTGGTGGTTCAAGGTCTGGGGACCGGACAGGCTGGTCGAGGAGGGTATCGGCCGCGCGGACGACTGGATCATCAAGGGCGAGGCGCGCGCGGCCAAATGGCATGGTTTCGGCAACCTGGCCGAGGGTTTCAACATGCTGGACCCGATCAAGTCCACCATCGTCACACCGGGGCTCGACCTGAACGGCAAGTTCGCCAAGACCGGCATCCCGGCCAGCATCGTCACCAAGTTCCTGGCCGAGCACGGCATCATTGTCGAGAAGACGGGCCTCTACAGCTTCTTCATCATGTTCACCATCGGCATTACCAAGGGCCGCTGGAACACCTTGCTCACTGCGTTGCAGCAGTTCAAGGACGACTACGACAAGAACCAGCCCATGTGGCGTATCCTGCCCGAGTTCTGCCAGCAGTACCCGCGCTATGAGCGCATGGGCCTGGCCGACCTGTGCCACCATGTGCATGAGCTTTACGCCAAGTACGACATCGCACGGCTGACCACCGAGATGTACCTGAGCGACCTGACGCCGGCCATGAAGCCCAGCGACGCCTTCGCCTATATCGCGCACCGGCGCACCGAACGGGTGGAAATTGACCAGCTGGAAGGGCGCATCACGACTTCGCTGGTGACACCGTACCCACCGGGCATCCCGTTGCTGATCCCGGGCGAGGTGTTCAACCGCAAGATCGTGGACTACCTGAAGTTCTCGCGTGAGTTCAATGCCCAGTGCCCTGGTTTCGAGACCGATATCCATGGCCTGGTCGAAGAAGACGATCCGGCCGGCCAGCGCCGCTATTACGCGGATTGCGTTCGTTCCTGAATTTCGACGGCTGGTCGCGCGAGGCTGCGGCCTGTCGCATGGCCCGTGCGGTCGCCTGCGCGCCTGCTTACAGTCCTGCCATCGAGCCAGCCCGGTTCGGCCACAGGAGAGCAGGATGTCAAGCACCAGGACCCGAGAATTCGTCCCACAATCCGCAGCCATTGGGTCTGCGCTGGAGCTGACACTGGCAGCAGCCATCGCCGCACTGATGGCATTGCTGCTGATATCTCCGATGCTGCCCGCAGGCGCTGTGTCCCCTGCCGCCACCCGCAGCGCCGCTGCGATCCACGTCACGCTGCCCACGGTGGTCATCTCTGGACAGGCGCACGCGGGAACGACGACGCTGGCAGATCTGGACGTGACGAAAGCCGCGCCGAATCAGGTTAATCTCGCGCAATGACCTCGACCGGCACCCAAACCGTATCGCGCCGAACAGCCCTGCCGGGATGGCTGGCGGGTGTGAACAGCCAGGTCTCCCAATGGGTGGCGTCCACCTCCTGGTGGCGGCTGATCGCGCTGTTCCTGGTGCTTCTTATCACCGGCAGCATCCTGTCCGAGCAGCTTGGCTTGCGCCACGAGAGAGTCCGTGTCGCCCGTAGCCAGCACAAGTCCGTGATGGTGACGATCGGCGGCCCCAACGGGATCCGGATCGGCGAAACACCCAAGGAAGCCCCGGCCGGTGTCCAGACGCCCGAGACCCCCGTGCCGCCGGCCGTGCCGGGTGCATCCGGTGCCGAATCAGCCGCCAAACGCGCGACGCCACGTGCCGATGCACGCGATGAGGATGACGATGACAAAGACGTCCCGAACGTGATGGGCTGGCGCCGGGTCGTGACTTTCAGGGGCATCCTGGGTGACCTGGGCGCTGCGGCACTGACACTGCTGTTTGCCTATCTGGTGGCTGCCAAGATGATCGTGCGCAAGACGGCCGAGTCGGACGCCAAGGTCCGTTCGGCGGTCGATGCGGCCGAACGCGAGGCGATGGAACGCCAACTGGTGCAGGCGCGCCTGATGCTGCTGCAGGCCCAGGTGGAACCGCACTTCCTGTTCAACACGCTCGCCGCGGTGGACTACCTCATCGAAACCGATTCCAGACGCGCCTCGGTGATGCAAAAGGCGTTGATCACCTATCTGCGAGGCGCGCTGCCCCAGATGCGCCAGGAGTCTTCCACGCTGGGTCGCGAGCTGCAGCTGATCCGCTCGTATCTGGACCTCATGAAGATGCGGATCGAGGACCGGCTGGAGGTCGAGATCCGGGTGCCCGCCGAGCTGGAATCGGCCATGTTTCCGCCGATGATGCTGCAGTCGCTGGTTGAGAACGCCATCAAGCACGGCATCGAGCCCAAGCCCGAGGGCGGCAAGATCACCGTCGGCGCCAAGGTCCAGAATGGCCAACTGTGGGTCGAGGTGCAGGATACCGGCGTGGGTCTGCCCGACGGCGAATTGCTTGACGGACCCACCACGGGCACTGGCCTGGGGCTGACAAATATCCGCGAGCGCCTGGGCATGCTCTTTCCGGGCAAGAGCCGCCTCACGCTGCGGTCCGACGACACGACCGGCACGCTGGTGCGGATCGCCGTTCCCTACCAGCCGGGCACCCCATGAACAATGGGCCA
>JANYAN010000516.1 GCA_025361305.1 Burkholderiales bacterium | reverse complement strand
GTGCTGTTGGCATAACCCGGATGCAGCTTCTCTGCCACGCGGCGGCAGATCGCATCCGACGTGCCGCCCGGTGGAAAGCCAGTGACGATCCGGAGCGTTTCGATGCTCTGCGCCATGGCCGTGCGGCCAATTCCCGCAAGCAGGGCGCCAGCCACGGCGGACAGATTGACTTGACGGCGTGAAATGCCCATGGTGTTGCTCCTGGTTGAAACGGTGTCAAGGGGTGGATCAGCGCGCCACGTCCGCAGGCTTGAACTTGGCTGCCAGGGCACTGGTGGCGCGGGCCAGCAGGTTGTTGTCCAGGCCCACGGCGACAAACGTTGCGCCGATGTCCAGATGGTGCCGTGCGAGCGCTTCGTCGGTTGTCAGGATGCCGGGAGCCTTGCCGGCCTTGACGATGCGCTTGATCGCGTCGTCGATCGCCCCCTGCACGTCCGGGTGGCCGGGGTTGCCCACGTGGCCGAGCGAAGCCGAGAGATCGGCCGGGCCGATGAAGATGCCATCGACGCCATCGACCGCGGTGATGGCCTCAATGTTGTTCAACGCCTCGCGTGTTTCGGCTTGTACCAGCAGGCACACCTGCGCGTTGGCTTCCTTGGCGTAGTTCGGGTAACGCCCCCAGCGCGAAGCGCGGGCGCCACCCATGCCGCGAACACCATGAGGCGGATAGCGCATCGAGCGCACCAGTTCAGCCGCCTGCCCGGCGGTATCCACCATCGGCACCAGCAGGGTCTGGATGCCCAGGTCGAGGTACTGCTTGATGAGCGCCTGGCCGACATGTCCATGGCCCATGGGGACGCGCGCGATCGCATGCGAGCCGGGGTAGGCGGCGATGGCTTGCGCCTGCTGAAGGATGCTGCGAAGGTCGTTCGGGGAATGCTCGCCGTCGATCAGCAGCCAGTCGAAACCGGCGCCGGCGCAGATTTCCGTGGTGTAGTGATCGGCCAGGCCCAGCCACAGGCCGATTTGCGCGCGCTTTTCAGCCAGCGCCTTCTTGAATGGATTGACGGGGGTTTGCATGAGAAGCCTTTCAGACAAAGCGGAACGCTATCGAGCCCAGCGGGCCGTAGTCGGCATGGAAGGTATCGCCGGCGACCGCCTGGGTGGGCCGGGTGAACGAGCCTCCCAGCACCACCTCGCCCTTTTCGAGGCACTCGCCCCACGGTGCCAGCTTGTTGGCGAGCCAGGCGACCCCGGTGGCTGGGTGGTTGAGCACGGCAGCGGCAACGCCGGATTCTTCGATCACACCGTTCTTGTAAAGCAGCGCGCTGACCCAGCGCAGATCCACCGCATCGGGTTTTACCGGCCGGCCACCCGTGATGATGCCGGCGTTGGCCGCGTTGTCGGCGATGGTGTCGTAGACCTTGCGCATGATACGGGTGTGGCGGTCGAACTGTTCGATGCGGGCATCAATGATCTCGATGGCGGGCACCACATAGTCGGTCGCCGCCAGCACGTCGAAGATCGTGACGTTGGGCCCCTGCAGCCGCTTGCCCAGCACGAAGGCCAACTCGACCTCGACCCGCGGCGCAATGAAGCGCGCCGCTGGAATGTCGCTGCCCTCGGCGATGAACATGTCGTCCAGCAGCGTGCCGTAATCCGGTTCGCTGATCTGGCTGGCCTGCTGCATCGCGCGCGACGTAAGGCCTATCTTGTGGCCGCGCGCCACACGGCCTTCGTCGATCTTCATCTGCACCCACGCGCGTGAAATCCGGTAGCCGTCCTCGATCGTCATTGCGGGGAAGCGCTTGGAAAAATGCTCGAGCTGGACACGCGACTTTTCGCTCTGGTGCAGTTCGGCGGCGAGCTGGGCAATCAGTTCTTCTGAAAACATGGGGCTTCAGTTCTTGAACAGGGGATGCAGGTTGCTGTGCTTGGCGTCGTAGACCTGGCCCGGGCTCTCGTCGATCTGCAGCGTGACGCCCAGGTGGCGCGCCTCGAAGATCGCAGCAAAATGGGTCTTGGTCGTCGCCAGCAGCGCGTCGCCGGCGCGCGTCTTGACCGCATCGCTGCGCCCACCCGCCATACGCAAATTGAGATAGACGAAGGCATAGTCGGCCTTGCCGTCCGCCACCGCGTAGTGCGCGGCCGGATAGGCCAGCACGCGTGTTCCGCCAGCCGGGAAGACCTGCTTGCCATCTTCGTCATGGATGGTCAGCATGGTGTCGGCCAGTGCGCGGCAAAGCGAGGTCATGTCGACCTCGCGTTCTATGTTGGGGGTGTAGAGAATGACGAGATGCGGCATAGGTTGATGACCATCAGAGACGGCTGGCTGCCTGGTATCCCAGGGCCGAAGAGGCTTGCGCGACGGGTATTGCGTCGCCCGCCTGCGGTGTGACGGGGAACACCACGTTGATCTGGCCGGTGCCCGAAGCCCCGAAGTAAGGCGTTACGACTTCGGCCTGGCCATCGTAGTCGGACCAGCCCAGCGCGCCCAGCAACATGGCCGTGTCGTGCATGAAGCCTTCGCCGTGTCCTTTGGCAGCGTATTCGGGCAGCATCGCGCAGAAATCGCCCCAGTCGCCCCGCTGCCACATCCGCACCACCTCTTGATCCAGCGTCTCCAGGAACGGGCTCCAGATCTTGAACGCAAATTCGGGCGCAAGGCCATTCTGCGCAAAGCGGTGCGACAGCGAGCCGCTGGCAAACACGGCCGCCGTTCCGTCGTAATGGTCTTCGATGGCGCGACGGATCGCCCAGCCCAGCCTTGCGCTGTCGTTCAGGTAGTGCGCCATGCACAGCGCCGAGACGGACACCACCTTGAATTGCTGGTCGGCGTTCATGTAGCGCATGGGCACCAGCGTGCCGTATTCGGGCCCGAGCGTGGTCGCGTCGTGTGCCAGCGTCTCCACGCCGTGATCGTTGCAGACCTTGGCCAGCAGCTTGCCCAGAGCCGGATTGCCGGGAAACTCGAAGCCCATGTTGCTGATGAAGTGCGGCAGTTCGTTGCTGGTGTACAGGCCCTTGAAGTGCGGCGCGCAGTTGATGTGATAACTGGCATTGACCAGCCAGTGCGTGTCGAACACGACGATGGTATCCACGCCCAGAGCGCGGCAGCGCCGGCCGATCTCGCGGTGCCCGTCGATCGCATCCTGCCGCGTGCCCTTGCGCGGGCCGTCCAGCTCGCTCAGGTACATCGACGGAACATGCGTGATCTTGGCCGCCAGCGCGAGCTTACCCATGGTGGCCTCCCGTCGCGTCATCGAGTGTCACAGCGGCCTGTGGCGCCGTATTCACGTGCAGCGCGAAGACGTCCGGCCGCGCGTAATGCCCCACCGGGTCGAAGTCCATTTGCGCCATCGGGATCAGCGACATGTCGAGTTCCGCGGTGAGGAGCACGTCTTGATTGAAGACCGGGCCGGCCAGTACCTTGCCCAGCGGGTCGATGATCATGCTGCCGCCGCGCATCAACACGGTGTCAGGTGCCTCGGGCAGGCGGTTGTTCATCCGATCGGCCGGGAACTGGGAACGGCGAAGATGCTGGCAGGCCGACAGTACGAAGCAGCGGCCCTCGAGTGCGATGTGTTGCATGGTCGAGGCCCAGCTGTCGCGGTCGTCGGCCGTGGGGGCGCAATATAGCGCCACGCGCTGCTGGTACATCGCCATGCGCAACGCCGGCATATAGTTTTCCCAGCAGATCACTGCGCCGAGTTTGCCGTAAGGCGTGTCGACGGCGGCCAGCGTGGAGCCGTCGCCGAACCCCCAGACCAGGCGCTCGAGCGCCGTGGGCATGAGCTTGCGGTGCTTGCCCAGAACCTGCCCTCGTGGACCCAGATAGACCGCCGTGCAATAGAGAGTGCCGCCATCCCGTTCGATGATCCCGACCACCACATACATCTGGTGCTGTGCCGCTGCCTTGGCCAGCTGAGCGATCTCCGGACCGTCCATCGTGACGGCCGCGTCGAAGTAGCGCTTGAACTCGGTGCGGCCCTGAGGCGTTCTGGCACCCAGGTAGATGTGGAAGTCTGCGCCCTTGGGGTAGCCGCCGAGGAAGGCCTCCGGGAACACCAGCAACTGCACGCCCTGGCCCGCGGCGTCAGCCATCAGCGAGAGTGCACGCTGTACCGTGGCCGGCGTGTCCAGTAGCACGGTCGCGGCCTGGGCGACAGCTGCAATCACTTTGTCGCTCATTGGGAAACCTCCGCCCTGCGGGCCGCGGTGCTATGAGCCTTCGGAGCGGCCGGGCGGCTCATGGGGTCCCCCAATGAGGGATGTGGTGGGAGCCCAGCGAAACGGCGACGTTCTTCGGCTCGCAGAACACTTCATAGCTCCACGTGCCGCCCTCGCGTCCGGTGCCCGAGGCCTTGGTGCCGCCGAAGGGCTGGCGCAGGTCGCGCACGTTCTGGCTGTTGACGAAGCACATTCCCGCTTCCACGGCGGCTGCCACGCGATGGGCGCGGCCCAGGTTCTCGGTCCAGACATAGCTGGACAGCCCGTACTGTATGTCGTTGGCCTTCGCGATCGCATCCGCTTCGTCCTCGAACGGAATCAGGCAGGCCACCGGGCCGAAGATCTCCTCCTGGGCGATGCGCATGCGGTTGTCCACGTCGGCAAAGACGGTGGGCATCACGTAGTTGCCCTTTTTGACCCGGTCCGGCAAGAGCGGCGCGTCCAGGCCACCACACAGCAGCGTCGCGCCTTCCTTCGGGCCCAGCTCGATGTAGCTGCGCACCTTGGCCAGATGGGCCTGCGAAATCATCGGTCCGACGATGGTCTTTTCGTCGAGTGGATCGCCCACACTAATGCGGCGCGCGCGGGCGACAAACTTCTGCACGAAGTCGGCATAGATCGAGCGCTGCACCAGGATGCGGCTGCCGGCGGTGCAGCGCTCGCCGTTGTTGGAGAAGATCATGAAGACGGCGGCATCCAGTGCGCGGTCCAGGTCTGCGTCTTCAAAGATTACGAAGGGGCTCTTGCCGCCCAGCTCCATGCTGAACTTCTTCAGGCCGGCCTGTTGCACGATGCGGTTGCCGGTGGCTGTCGATCCAGTGAAGGAAATCGCGCGCACGTCCGGGTGCCTGACCAGCGGCTCGCCCGCCTGCTTGCCGTAGCCGTGCACAAGGTTCAGCACGCCCGCAGGAATGCCCGCTTCCAGTGCCAGTTCACCCAGCCGCGCTGCGGTCATGGGCGACAGTTCGCTCATCTTGAGTACCGCCGTGTTGCCGAACGCGAGGCAGGGTGCCACCTTCCAGGTCGCCGTCATGAAGGGCACGTTCCACGGTGAGATCAGCGCGCAGACGCCCACCGGATGGAACAGGGTGTAGTTCAGGTGCGTTTCGGTCGGGTAGGTATGGCCGTCGACCCGCGTACACATCTCGGCGAAATAGTAGAAGTTGTCGGCCGCGCGCGGCACCAGCTGCTTGCCGGTCTGGGTGATCACCTGGCCACAGTCGTTGGTCTCCAGCTGCGCGATCTCAGGCACATGCGCGGCAATCAGGTCGCCGAGCTTGCGAATGAGCCTGGCGCGCTGCGGCGCCGGCATCGCCGCCCATCTGGGAAAAGCGGCTTTCGCCGCAGCCACCGCGGCGTTCACCTCCACCTCACCGCCCGCCGCCACTTCGGCAAGCACCTCCTGTGTGGCCGGGTTGAGCGTTTCGAAGTAGTCGCTGGCCGGGACCGATTTGCCGTCGATGAGGTGGTTGATCTGCATCTACTACTCGATAGTGTTCATCAGGGCGCCGAGTCGTTCGATTTGCGTGACCACGACGTCGCCCGGACGGCAGTCCACCACGCCATCGGGCGTGCCGGTCAGGATCAGGTCACCCGGGCGCAGCGTCATGAAGCTGCTGAAATACTCGATCAAGAAAGGGATATCGAAAATCATGTCGCGGGTATTGCCCGACTGCGTGACCTTGCCATTGACGGTGGTCTGCAGCGCCAGTTCCATCGGGTTGGGTACGTCTGCGATGTCCACGCGCCAGGGGCCCAGAGGCGTCGTCGCATCGCGGTTCTTTACTCGCAGGTTGGGGCGGTACCAGTTTTCCAGATAGTCGCGAATCGCGTAGTCGTTGGCCACGGTGTAGCCGGCAATGAAGGCGTAGGCGTCGTCGCGCTTCACGTTTCTGGCCTTCCTGCCGATGATCACCGTCAGCTCGCATTCGTAGTGCATGAACTGCACGTCCGGCGGACGCTTGGTCGTGGTCCGGTGACCGGTGAGCGCGCTCTGGCCCTTCAGGAAAACCAGCGGCTCCTGCGGCGCCTTGAATTCCAGCTCTTTGGCGTGGTCCGCGTAGTTCAGGCCCAGGGCCAGAATCGTGCGCGGCTGCGCAACCGGGGCCAGCGGTGGCAGCCACGTGACGGCATCGAACGGTGCCAACCTGCCATCCCACAACAGCAGCTGGCCGTCGCGCTCGATCGCATCCTGGGTCACCCCTGCGAGATGGATCCGGGCGTGCTTCACGTCTGCACCTCGACAACCAGCGTGTGGGTCAACGTACCGAGGCCGGCCGCGCTGATTTCGATGCGGTCGCCGATCGCGGCCAGGGGGCGACCGAGGTCGCAGCCGAGCATCAGTGCGTCGCCGGCGCCCAGCGTCATGAAGCCGGTCACATCGGCGAGCAACTGCGCCGCGTTGCGTACCAGCTCACTGAAACGGACCGACTGGCGGAACTCCCCGTTGATATGCACTTGCAACGTGAATTCGGCCGGGTCGATGTCCGGCCCAGCTGCAAGCAGGTGACTGCCCACGCCGAGAAAGCCGTCCAGGCACTTGAACTTGACGGGGGGGCGGAAGAAGCTGTCGTGCGGCACCGACAGATCGTTCATCAGCACGTAGCCAGCCACGGCGCCCGGTTGCTTCAGCACCATCGCGATAGTGGCGCCCACTTCGACCTGTGCAACATGAGCTGGCACCGCGATGTCGGCGCCGTCGGCACTCCAGGTGTTGGCCGGTTTGACGTAAAGCACCGGCGCCTTGGGCGCGGCCGTGTAGGGCGGCTCGCTCATCCTGGGCGCCCAGGCGTCGAACTCGCGACGGAAGTTGAGCAATGTTCCGTAGACGGTGCCCAGCGAGGGTAGGGGATGGCTCAAGCCTGCTCCAGTTCGATGACTTCATCCAGCAACGCATAGAGCTGCGACAGCTTGTGCTTGCCCAGCGACTCTTCCATCCAGCCGTAATGGGCTTCGACAGTTTGCGACAGCTTTTCCACCAGCTTCAGTCCCCTGGCCGTTGCGGCGACTACGCTGCGGCGTTGATCGTCCGCATCGCGCTCGCGCCGTACCAGGCCATCGCGCTCCATTCGGCTGAGCACACCGGTCAGGCTGGGCCCCAGGATAAATGCTTCGCGCGCGACGCGTCCGGTTTCAACGGTGCCGTGCTCGCCCAGGACCCGCAAGACGCGCCATTGCTGGTCGGACAGGCCATGCTCGCGCAGGCTGGGCCGGGTGTGGGCCATGACAGATTCGCGCGCCTGCAGCAGCAGGCGAGGGAGGTTGCGGTGGACGAACGGGGTAACCATGTGTGGATTAGTTAATATATTAAATGATTTGACCCGACATGCCAAGTCTCAGTCTTGGGGATAACCCTCGGCGGGCTATAGTCAGCCCGCCATGGCCAAGGAAAAAACCAGCTACTCCTGTAACGAATGCGGCGGCACCAGCCCGCGGTGGCTGGGCAAGTGCCCGCATTGCGAGGCCTGGAATACGCTGATCGAGACCGTCGCAGAGCCGTCCGGGCCGGCGAAGAACCGTTTTGCCTCGTTGGCCAAGAGTTCGCCAGTGGCCGCCCTGGCCGACATCGAGGCCAGCGAGGTCGACCGCACGCCCACGGGCATCGGTGAACTTGACCGGGTTCTGGGTGGTGGCATCGTGGAAGGCGGCGTGGTGCTGATCGGAGGCGACCCCGGCATCGGCAAGTCCACACTGCTGCTGCAGGCGCTGGACGGGCTGCAACGTGGCGGTGTTCCCACGCTGTACGTGACGGGCGAGGAATCAGGCGCCCAGGTGGCGTTGCGCTCGCGCCGGCTTGGTCTGGATCGCTCGCAGGTCAAGGTGCTGGCCGAAATCCAGCTCGACAAGATCCTGGCGACCATCGCGGCAACCCAGCCTGCCGTGGCCGTCATCGATTCGATCCAGACTGTCTACTCGGACCAACTGACATCGGCGCCGGGATCGGTGGCGCAGGTGCGCGAATGCGCGGCCCATCTGACCCGCGCCGCCAAGGCCGGAGGCACCTGCATCGTGCTGGTGGGCCATGTGACCAAGGAAGGTGCGCTGGCCGGTCCGCGGGTGCTGGAACACATGGTCGACACAGTCCTGTATTTCGAGGGCGATACCCATTCGAGCTTTCGCCTGGTGCGCGCCATCAAGAACCGATTCGGCGCTGTCAACGAGATCGGCGTGTTCGCCATGACCGAGCGCGGCCTCAAGGGCGTGGCCAACCCCAGCGCGATCTTCCTGTCGCAGCACAGCGAGCCGGTGCCCGGCAGCTGCGTGCTGGTCACACTGGAAGGCACACGGCCGATGCTGGTGGAAATCCAGGCCCTGGTCGACAGCGGGGGCCCCAGTCCCAGGCGCCTGTCGGTCGGGCTGGACCGCGACCGCCTGGCCATGCTGCTTGCAGTGCTGCACCGCCACGCCGGGGTCGCCTGTATGGACCAGGACGTGTTCGTCAACGCGGTCGGCGGGGTGCGCATTTCGGAACCGGCGGCCGACCTGGCCGTCATGCTGGCCATCACCTCCAGCCTGCGGGGCAAGCCGCTGCCCAAGGGCTTCGTCGCGTACGGCGAGGTGGGCCTGGCAGGCGAAGTGCGGCCGGCCCCGCGCGGCCAGGAGCGATTGCGGGAAGCGGCCAAGCTGGGGTTTTCCGTGGCCGTCGTGCCCAAGGCCAATGCGCCGCGTAAAGGCAGCCGGGCGATCGAGGGCCTGACCATCCATGCCGTCGAGCGCATCGAAGAAGCCATGCAGATCGTGCGGGGTCTGGGCTGACCGCGGCGGGGCAAAATCGGCGGATGAATTTCCAGAAAATCATCCTGCCCGTGGCCGGCGTCGTCGTGATCGGCGCTGCCTTTGAGGCTTACGGCTGGCCAGGCGTCATGCTGGTGGTCGGGGTGCTGCTCATGTGGATGCTGCTGCAATACAACCGGCTGATCCAGATACTCAAGCGTGCCGCTGACCGGCCGGTCGGCTATATTGACAGCGCCGTGATGCTCAACGCGAAGCTCAAGGCGGGGTTCAGCCTGCTGCACGTGATAGCGATGACGCGGGCATTGGGCCAGGCAACCTCACCTGAGAACCAGCAGCCAGAGGTCTTCCGCTGGACCGATCCGGGTGGCTCGCATGTAAGTTGCGAATTCGCCAACGGGCGTCTCACAAAATGGGAGCTTTTCCGTCCCCCCGGCGCTGCCGGGGGAGGGGTGGACGCTGCACCTTAAAATCAAAGGTTCGGACCAACCCGACTCCAAAGGACAAACGATGAATCCACCTTCCATGGCCGACCGCGACGGCAAGATCTGGATGGACGGCGAACTGGTGGAATGGCGCGACGCCAAGATCCATGTGCTGACCCACACCCTGCACTATGGCTGCGGCGCCTTCGAGGGCGTGCGCGCGTACAACACTGTCAATGGAACGGCGATCTTCCGACTGCAGGAACACACCGACCGGCTGTTCAACAGCGCCAAGATCCTGCGCATGCAGCTGCCCTTCACCAAGGAGCAGGTCAACGACGCGCAAAGGCAGGTGGTGCGGGTCAACCAGCTGGAGAGCTGCTACCTGCGGCCCCTGACATGGATCGGCTCGCAGAAGCTGGGTGTCAGCCCGCGCGGCAACCAGATCCACCTGATGGTGGCGGCCTGGCCGTGGGGCGCCTACCTGGGCGAGGAGGGCATGAAGCGCGGCATCCGCGTCAAGACCTCCAGCTACACCCGCCACCACGTCAACATCACCATGACACAGGCCAAGGCGGTGAGCAACTACACCAACTCGATCATGGCCAACATGGAAGCGCTGGACGACGGCTACGACGAGGCGCTGCTGCTGGACAGTTCGGGCTTCGTCAGCGAAGGCGCGGGCGAGAACATCTTCGTCATCAAGGACGGCGTGATCTACACGCCCGACCTGTCCGCTGGCGCGCTCAATGGCATCACGCGCAACACGACCTTCCATATCGCCAAGGACCTGGGAC
>JANYAN010000490.1 GCA_025361305.1 Burkholderiales bacterium | reverse complement strand
GTTTCGGATTCCAGGGTGTCGGCCGGCGGTGCTTCGAAATGCACGCGTTGGCGCCCCAGCGGTCCGGAGACCACTTGCATCGGACCCGTCGCATCGTCGCGCCAGCCGCCCACGTTGATCCGGACCAAGCCTGAATAGCCGGTGGGGAACAAGGCGGCGTGCCATCCGAACAAGCGATCCCGGGTGACCGGAGCCTTGCTGTTGGCGGTGGCGTCGAGCACCATCTCGACCACGCCTTCGACGTGTCGGTCCACCGGGGCCAGGGCGCCAATGTCCACGCCGAGGCGGCGGGCGATGGAGGAGCGCACGGACTCGACATTGAGATGCTCGCCCTCGATCTCGCTGGTCTTGATGACGTCCTCGGTCAACACCGACAGGCTGGCCTGGTCGCGCAGGGCCATGCCGACGTCCGCAAGTCGGCCCATCAATAGGCCCTGGGCGCGGCTGACGTCGGCCAACGACTGGGCCAGAGTAGCCAGGTCGTAGCGCCAACTTGGCCAGTCGCTGGCCTGCCAGATGTAAGTGTAATCGCCGCTTTTCATGCGGAGATTGTGAGTTGTATTCTCCGTATGCGCAAGTTATTCACCGCATATTGTGCGGTAATAGAGCGGCCTTTTCGCCGCACCGTTACCTGTGCGGACGCGGGTTCGATTCCGCGAATGGGAATTGAACTGATCGCATTCTCGGCAGAGTTGAGCTGCAGACATTGGCCGCCAGTACGGCAACAAAACCGCTTGAACGTCCGCGCCCTGGAGGTGGATTTCGCTTGTTTCCGCAGGAGTTCGCGCCAGCCCGCAGGGCCTGCATTGCGTACTTTCAACTCGGTTTGGCACGGGGTAGCATCCCACCACCAACAAAGACTCCACAAAGGGTCGCAAAAGATCAAACCCCTAAGCAAATCAACGGCTTAGGGGCCGCATGACGTACATGAAGTTGCTTCGCAACGGCTTGAAGTGACCCGACAGATTCCTGGCCGACCGAGGTGTCATGCTACTGGCACGAGCGTCGGGGGTGGAATCGTTGGTGCCGCGCCGGCCCGCATTGCCCTACGCCGAAGCGGCGGCTCCCTCACAGAACACCGTGTCGGCGCAGGCGCGCGATCTCGTGGTCCGCTAGGCCCAGCCAGTCGACCAACACCTCGTCGGTGTGCTCGCCCAGCAGCGGCGGCGCACGCCGATACTCGACTGGCGAGCCCGACAGCCGGATCGGGTTGGCCACCAGCGGCACGTGGCCGGCCGTCGGGTGCGGCAGCTCGATGCGCACGCCGCGCGAGCGCACGTGCTCGTCCGCAAACACTTCGTCCAGCCGGTTGATCGGGCCGCAGGGTACAGCGACCGGGTCCAACGTCGCCGTCCACTCGAGCGTGGTCCGCAGCACCGTGGCCTGGCGCATCAATGGGATCAGCGTGGCGCGGTTCACTACCCTTTGCGGGTTGGTGCTGAAGCGCTCGTCGGCCGCCCATTCGGGATGCCCGGCGGCCGTGCAGAAGCGCGCGAACTGGCCATCGTTGCCTATGGCCAGGATCATGTCGCCGTCGGCAGTGGGGAAGTCTTGGTAGGGCACGACGGTAGGGTGTGCGTTGCCCATGCGTTCAGGTACAGAACCACTGTTCAGATAGCTCGATGCCTGGTTGGCCAACACGGCGATCTGCACGTCCAGCAAGGCCAGGTCGATGTGCTGGCCGAGGCCAGAGCGCTCGCGCTCGGCCAGTGCGGCCTGCACAGCAATGGTGGCGTACAGGCCCGTCATGATGTCGGTCAGTGGGACCCCGACCTTTTGCGGTCCGGCGCCTTCGGTGCCCTCGGCGCGGCCGGTCAGACTCATCAGCCCACCCATGCCCTGGATCAAGAAGTCGTAGCCGCCGCGCTGCGCGTAGGGGCCGGTCTGGCCGAAGCCGGTGATCGAGCACACCACCAGCCGCGGGTTCAGTGCGAGCATGCTCTTCGCGTCCAGCCCGTATTGCGCCAGGCCGCCCTGCTTGAAGTTCTCCAGCAGGACGTCGGCCTGCTGCGCCAGTCGACGCACCAGCGCTTGACCGTCAGGTGCGGCCAGGTCGATGGTGACCGAGCGCTTGTTGCGGTTGGCGCACAGGAAGTAGGCGGCCTCGCCGGTGCTGTGGCCTTGCCTGTCGAGCAGGTAGGGCGGGCCCCAGGCGCGCGTGTCGTCGCCGACACCGGGGCGTTCGACCTTGACCACATCGGCCCCCAGGTCGCCCAGCAACTGGCCGGCCCAGGGGCCCGCCAGCACGCGCGAGAGATCCAGCACCCGCACTCCGGCCAGCGGTGCGGGGCGCGGCGCAGCAAGGCTCATTGTTGGGTGACTAGCAGGGGGTCGTCCCACTGGAAAGCTGTCCGGAACATCGTTCGGGGAAGGGCCGCACGCAGAAGCCTTCACGTGCGACGGTTGTTGACTAGTGCGCGGAGATGCTAGGTGAAGCATCGGGATGTCGGCAAACGAAGAATGCTCATCCAGATATTCCGATCAAGAATATATGGACAACGCTTCCTCAAACACGAGTGGGCACTGTTTAGACGGTGCTGTTGTGCGCTGATCAAGGGGAGTGTCATGCGACGCAAGATTCCACCGCTTCAGGCCCTTGGCTGCTTCGACGCGGCCGCTCGACAGTAGCTACACCCCGGCGGCCGGCGAGCTGGCGCTCACCCAGGGGACCATTTCGCGGCAGATCGCATCGCTCGAGGGCTTTATTGGCACGACAATGTTCAGGCGCATACGCCGCGGCGTTGTCCTCACACCGGCCGGTGAGGCCTATGCCCGTCAGGTGACGGCCCGACTGGACGGGCTCGGTCTGGAGTTCGCAGTTGAGTAAGCATTCCAACTTGTTGATCGGAGACATCAGATGAGCATGAAGCCCGCACGCCGTTGCATCGACATCGGCATCGTGGTCAGCAACATCGCCAGGAGCCTGCGCTTCTACCAGGGCGTGCTAGGCCTCGAGAAGCTGGAGGAGGTCGAGGTCCCCTTCGGTCGGATGTATCGCCTGCGCTTCGGCGAGAGCTTCGTCAAGCTCGTCGATCCCAAGGAGAAGCCGCCGGCGGGGACGCAGGGTGTGGCGCGGGTCCTGGGCCTGCGCTACCTGACCTTCCCGGTCACGAACCTCGACGAGGTTTGTGCGGCCTGTGAGGCGGCCGGCGTGATCTTCGATCTACCCAAGCGGGAGTTGATGCCCGGCGTCTTCATCGCGATGTTCCAGGATCCCGATGGCAATGTGGTGGAGCTGGTCGAGCGCCGCTGAGTCATGACACCGCGCCTCTACAAGCTTTAAGCACGAATTGCTGACATGGCGGATCACAAGTCGACCGTGTTTGCCGAAGGATTCGTGTGCTTCTCGAAGCTGAACCTTCGCCGGCAACCTGCATGCTGTGCACCAGCGCATGACGAGGATTGCATGACGCTTCGTGATGCAAGCGGCTGGACGGTCCGTCTGAACGCTGACGCCATTGCCCGTCACTCCTTCAGCGGTGCGTGGCGCGGCATCACGCTAGCGGGCAGTGCCAGCGAGCGGGCGCGCCAGATGCCGGGCCGTGTGGCCGCGGTCGACGGGCCGCTGCAAATCTCGGCTTCGCTGAGTTGTATGCGCAAGCCGCGCGGCGGGTGGCGTCCCTGCGTCGCTGCGGATTAAAGCGAGGCGATGTGCTCAGCTTCCAGTTGCCGAACCGGCATGAGACGATAGTCATCAACCTTGCCGCGTGCGCCCGCGCAGCCAGGAGTTCGGATAAACGCAGCAATGGCTCCCCGGCCTGTCTGTCGCAGGCCACCGCGCGGCGCGCTGCGAATCGTCATGCGGCGCGGCATCGTTCGCAGCAAGGCGAACATCACGCCGCGACAGAAGAGTTCTACACGACGAGACGCACAACGGACTCCGTGATCGTCGCCGTTCCCGATAGAGGCGTCTCGAGCGCCC
>JANYAN010000428.1 GCA_025361305.1 Burkholderiales bacterium | reverse complement strand
GGTGTGCAGGGTCATGGCCACGGCCCAGCCGTCGTCGTCATCGTTCTTGATGACAAGGGCCGTCCAGCCGTTGTCGCGCCAGCGGCGAGCTTCAGTGATTTTCTCTGCACCGTCATCGATCTGGGTCATGCGGCCATTGTCCGGTACATGAGCCTGGCGCCCCCGGCCGGCCGAATCTGAGAGACTTGGGGCTGCACAAGCATCACGGAGGCATTTCGATCATGCTGACCATCCATCATCTGGGCGTTTCGCAGTCGGAGCGCATCCTGTGGCTTTGCGAAGAGCTGGGCGTCCCCTACGAACTCAAACGGTACGACCGCGACCCCGTCTCGCGGCTGGCCCCGCCTGAATACAAGGCGCTTCATCCACTGGGCGCGGCGCCCGTCATGACGGACGGGGACATCGTCCTGGCCGAGTCAGGCGCCATCGTCGATTACATCCTTGGCAAATATGGGGACGGCCGCCTGGCCCCGGGGCCGGCGCACCCGGATTTTGCGCAGTACCTCTACTGGTTTCACTTCGCCAACTCAAGCTTTCAGCCCGTCATGGGGCGCAACATGGTGCTGCACCGGGCCGGCGTGCCCGCCGACAATCCCGTCTTCGCGTCGACAAAGGGTCGGCTGGAACTCGCGCTCACGATGGTCGAGGCTAGGCTGGGGGAAACCGATTTCCTGGCCGGCAACGAGCTCACGGCGGCGGACATCATGATCGTCTTTTCGCTCACCACGATGCGCTACTTCCTGCCGCTCGACCTTGCCCCTTATCCCCGCATCGGGGCGTACCTGCATCGGATTGGCGAACGTGCGGCCTACCGACGGGCAATTCACAAGGGGGATCCCGACATGATTCCCCTCCTGACCTGACAACACCAAGGAACACCAGACATGGGCGCGCAGTGGAAAGCAAAAGGCAAGGCCCAGGCGGCCGATGCCAGGGGAAAACTATTCGGCCGACTGGCCAAGGACATCATGGTCGCGGCACGCAATGGCGCCGATCCGGCTTCCAATTCCCGCCTGCGGCTGGTTGTGGAGCAGGCCCGCAAGATGTCCATGCCCAAGGACACGCTGGACCGGGCCATCAAGAAGGGCGCCGGCCTCACGGGCGAAACTGTCCATTTCGAGCACGTGATCTACGAGGGCTTCGCGCCGCACCAGGTGCCCGTGATGGTCGAGTGCCTCACCGACAACGTCAAGCGCACGGCGCCGGAAATGCGCGTGTTGTTCCGCTCGGGTCAGCTGGGCACGTCAGGATCGGTCTCATGGGATTTTGATCATGTGGGCATGATCGAAGCCGAGCCCGCCGCCGCGGGCGCCGACCCCGAACTGGCCGCCATCGAGGCCGGCGCCCAGGAATTCGAGCCCGGTGAAGAAGATGGCACCACTTTGTTCCTGACAGACGCCACCGATCTTGATCTGGTCAGCCGTGCCCTGCCCGCCCACGGATTCACAGTCCTGTCCGCCAAGCTGGGCTACAAGGCCAAAAACCCGGTCGATCCGGCGAGCCTGGGTGCAGCCCATCTGGAGGAGGTCGAGGCGTTTCTGGCGGCCATCGACGCCCACGACGATGTGCAAAACGTGTTCGTGGGCCTGGCCGGCTAAAGGCGTGGTTTGTTTTCCAGCAATTTCACCAGCGCCCACAAGACCTGGTTCGCGGGCCTTGGAATTCCCAACGCTTCCCCTCGCCTGACCACCAGCCCATTGAGATAGTCGATTTCGCTGTGCTTGCCGCGGGCCAGGTCTTGCGCGGTGGAAGAGCATTGGCTTGGCATCGTCTCGACGATCTTGCGCACATAGCATCAAGCCCGGCATGACAGGCATGGCAGGCCCTCCATAATGCTGCGCAATGGCCTACGTCGATCTATCGCAGGACCCAGCCGCACTGCGGCGCATCTTTGTCTCGATGGGGCTGGCCGGGACGCGCGAGGCGGTGCAGGCGACGGCGCTTCCGGGCGGCGTTTCATCAGGCATTTACCGCATCGACCTGCTCTCGGGCAGCTACTGCCTCAAGCAGGCATTGCCCAGGCTCAAGGTCGCCAAGGAATGGAGCGTGCCGGTTGAGCGCGTCTTCGCCGAGATCGACTGGCTCAGGACGGTGGATCGCATTGCGCCCGGGCATGTCCCGTGCGTGCTGGGCCAGGACGAGTCCAGCAAGAGCTTCGTCATGGAGTTCCTGGGCCCCGAATACCGCAACTGGAAAGCCGACATGCTGGCCGGACGCGTAGACCTCGCAGTGGCGTGGGCGGTTGGCGACATGCTCGGGCGCATCCATGCCGCCACGGCAGACAGTGCCGAGTTGGCCGGGCGGTTTGCCACCGACGCAAATTTCTACGCCATCCGGCTGGAGCCCTACCTGGTCGAGACCTCCCACATTCACCCGGCACTGGGCGAGGCTCTCCACGCAATCGTTCAGCGCACGGCCGCAACGCGGCGGGTGCTGGTGCATGGCGATGTCAGCCCCAAGAACATCATGGTCGGGCCTGAGGGGCCGGTGCTGCTGGATGCTGAATGCGCCTGGTTCGGTGACCCGGCGTTCGACCTTGCGTTCTGTCTGAACCACCTGTTGCTCAAGGCTGCCCACCTACCGGAACGTTCGGCCGACTTTTTCGCGTCCTACCGTGCCCTGGTGCGGTCTTACCTGGCCCATGTCAATTGGGAGCCGATCGCGGGCCTCGAGGCTCGCGTCGCCTCGCTGCTGCCCGGCCTCGCGCTTGCCCGGATCGATGGCAAATCGCCCGTTGAGTACCTTGGCGAAGCGCGGCGCGATGCGGTGCGCCGCGCCGCCATGGATATGCTGCGCAACCCGCCCGCCACCACGCAAGCCGTTGCCACGCAATGGGCTCGGGAAATTGCCGCATGAAGATTCGGGAAGTCCACGCCCGTCGCGTCTGGGACTCGCGCGGGCGACCCACTGTCGAAGTCGAGGTGATCAACGAGGACGGCACCACCGGCTGCGGGATCGCGCCGGCCGGCGCTTCCCGCGGCACACGCGAGGCGGTGGAACTGCGCGACGGTGGCCAGCGCTTCAAGGGGCTGGACGTCCAGGCCGCGCTTCGAGGGATAGAGCACGAGATCGCGCCGGCACTTGCTGGCCAGGAAGTGACGAACCAGTCAGGCATCGACGCCACCCTGATCGCCCTGGACGGCACGCCCAACAAGGCGCGCCTGGGCGGCAACGCCCTGACGGCCACGTCACTGGCCGTGTTGAGCGCGGCGGCCGCTCATGCGCGGCTGCCGCTGTGGCAATACCTGGCGGGTGGCCGGCCGGTCGCGCTGCCGTTGCCGCAAATCCAGATTTTTGGCGGTGGCGCGCATGCCGGGCGGCGCGTCGATGTGCAGGACTTCATGGTCATCGCCGCGGGCGCCGCCACGTTTGCGCAGGCGCTTGAAATGACGGCTGAGGTGTACCGCGCCGCCGGCGAATTGATGGCCGCGCGCGGCCCATTGTCTGGCGTGGCCGACGAAGGCGGTTGGTGGCCCAGTTTTTCGCGCAACGAGGAAGCCCTGGACACCCTGGTGGCCGCCATCGAGAAGGCCGGATTCATCCCCGGAGACGAAGTAGCCATTGCGCTGGACATTGCGGCGTCTGAGTTCGGGCAGGGCGGCCGCTACCGGCTGGCGCTGGAAAATGAGGAGCTCGATTCGGACGCATTGTGCGAACGCCTGGTCGGCTGGGTCGACCGCTATCCCATTGTGTCGATCGAAGACCCGCTGGCAGAAGACGACGAGGCAGGCCTGGTCGCCTTCACGCGCGCGGTTGGCCATCGCATCCAGGTGGTGGGCGACGATTATCTGGTGACCAACGCCGCTCGCGTCCACGCGGCAGCCGCCCTGGGCGCCTGCAACACCGTGCTGATCAAGCCGAACCAGGCCGGCACGGTGACGGAAACCCTGGCCGCATTGGAAGCGGCCCAGTCCCTGGGCTACGCCACGATCGTCTCAGCACGCTCTGGTGAGACCGAGGACGTGGCCATCGTCCATCTGGCCACGGGCTGGAACGCTGGGCAACTCAAGGTAGGATCGTTTGCCCGCTCCGAACGCATGGCCAAGTGGAACGAGGGGGTACGGATAGAAACGCGGCCTCATGCACCTGTGCGATTCGCAGGCCGGGCCGCTTTGGCAGGAGGACGCAAGGCATGAAGAAATACTGGCTGATGAAATCCGAGCCCGGCGAGGTCTCGGTCGACGACGCTCTTGCGGCGCCAAAGTCCACGGTAGCGTGGACGGGTGTGCGCAACTACCAGGCTCGCAATTACATGCGCGATGGCATGCAGGTTGACGATGGAGTGCTGTTCTACCACTCCAGCTGCGCCGAGCCAGGAATCGTTGGCCTTGCGCGCGTGGTCTCGACGCCCTACCCCGATCCGACGCAGTTCGACCAGAAGTCCCACTATTACGACCCCACGTCGAAGAAAGAAGAACCCCGCTGGCAGCTGGTCGACGTGCAGATGCAGAAGAAGACCCGGACGCTGGGCCTGCCCGAACTGCGCGCCAAGCCAGGCCTGGAAGACCTTGTCGTACTGCGCAAGGGCAACCGGCTGTCGATCACGCCGGTGGATCCCAAGCACTGGCGGCTGATCGTGAAACTTCTGGGCTAGCCCTTACGGGTTGTCGCTCGAGATCTCTTCGGGCTCCGGCTTGGCCCGGCCTTCCCGCTTGGGCAGCGGCTGGATATCGAGCAGCACCTCGGACGTCTCAGCGCCCTTCTCGTCGGTCTTGAGCTCGACGTCCACCGTCAGGCGCCCGCCGTCGGTCAGATCGG
>JANYAN010000409.1 GCA_025361305.1 Burkholderiales bacterium | reverse complement strand
GTAAGTGAGCGTCGGCGTCACCAGTGCCATGCGTTGCTCCACTTGCTCGGGCTTAAGCTTGCCCTTCTTCGCTGAGTTCTCGTAGTTCTTGCGGATCGTGCTCAGGCCCTTGTCCAGCGCCTCCTGCTTCATTTCCAGCAGTACCACTGGACTGCCGGCGTTCAGGAAGTTCATCGTGATGCCCCCGCCCATGGTGCCGGCGCCGATGACGCCCACGCTGACGATCTCTCGCAATGGCGTGCCCGCGGGCAGATCGGCGATCTTGCCGGCGGCGCGCTCGGCCGCGAAAACGTGGCGCAGGGCACGCGATTCGGGCGTCTGCATCAGCGCCAGGAAAGCCTCGCGCTCGAGGCGCAGCGCCTCGTCAATGGGTTTGCTGATCGACAGGGCCACAGCCTCCACGCACTTCAGGGGTGCGGGATAGGGGCCCGCCGCGGCGCCCACATTGTTGCGCGCGAATTGCAGAAAGGCCTCGGCCTGCGGATCCTTGACTTTCAGGTCGCGCAGGCGTTTGCGCGGCATGTAGTCGGCCACCACCCGCTCAGCCAGCGCGATCGCGGCGGGCACCGGATCGCCTTCTGTGACCTCGTCGAGCAAGGCGGTCCCTTTGAATTTGGCCGCAGGCACCGTGGCGCCGGACACGATCATGTTGATTGCGGCTTCCAGCCCGATAGCCCTGGGCAGGCGCTGAGTACCGCCGGCCCCGGGCAGCAGGCCCAGTTTGACTTCCGGCAGCGCGATCTGGGCATCGGCGCGCGCCACGCGGTAGTGCGCACCCAGGGCCAGTTCCAGCCCGCCGCCCATGCACACACCGGAAATCGCGGCGATGACCGGCTTGGGCGAATTTTCGAAGGCGGCGATCAGCAGTGGCAGGCGCGGTTCTCGGGCCGCACTGGCAGTGCCGAATTCCTTGACATCAGCCCCGCCGGAGAAAGCTCTTTCGCTGCCGGTAACGACGATGGCACGCACCGAGGTGTCGGCAACGGCGCGGTCCAGTGCCTGTAGCAGATCGGTCCGCAACGCGGCGCCCAGGCCGTTGATCGGCGGGTAGTCAAGGGAAATGACGGCCGTCTGGCCGCGAACTTCGAAGTGGGTGCTACTCATGAAAACGGCTCCTGCGTAAAAGTTGTGCTGGGCACGATCAAGTTTATAGCCAACAATCGGTCTGATCTTGTCACGGCCGCTTCGAGGAGTCATTCATGTCATTGTTCGATCTGAACGGCAAGGTTGCCATCGTCACCGGTTCGTCGCGCGGCATCGGGCGGGCCATCGCCGAGCGCCTGGCCGAGCACGGCGCCAGGGTCGTCATTTCGTCGCGCAAGCAGGACGCCTGCGACGAGGTGGCCGCGGTCATCAACGCCCGGCACGGAGCTGGCACCGCCATTGCCGTGGCAGCCAGCATCTCGTCCAAGGATGCGCTGCAGGCCCTGGTCGCCCGTACCAACGAGGCGTTCGGCCATATCGACGTCGTCATCTGCAACGCGGCGTCCAACCCCTATTACGGCCCGCTGGCGAACATCGCGGACGAACAGTTCAGCAAGATACTGAACAACAACATCATCAGCAACCACTGGCTGATCTCCATGTGCGTGCCCCAGATGATCGAGCGCAAGGACGGCTCCGTCATCATCGTCTCGTCGATCGGTGGCCTGCGCGGCTCCGCCACCATCGGCGCCTACTGCATATCCAAGGCGGCCGACCTCCAGCTGGCGCGCAACCTGGCGCATGAATACGGCCCGCACGGCGTGCGTGTGAACTGCATCGCCCCGGGGCTGGTGCGCACCGACTTCGCCCGCGCCCTCTGGGAGAACCCTGCGACGCTCAAGCGTGCCACCACGCTGGTGCCGCTGCGGCGCATCGGCGAGCCCGACGAAATCGCCGGCGCGGCCGTCTACCTGGCCTCTCGCGCCTCCAGTTTCATGACCGGGCAGGCCATGGTCTGCGACGGCGGCGCCACCATCTGAGGAGCTGCTGACCAGGTTTTGAGCCGTAACGGTCGCGGCTACTCTGGCCCGAATTCGGGAACGCCCAGGGTCAGCAGGCACTGCACGATGCGCTCCTGCCCGCGCATGAAGTCCGGCTGGTCGGAAAACGCAAAGTACTTCCTGAACAGCTCGACGCTGACATCGGGCTTCAGGCTCATGAGGTGCTCGATGGCCTTGGCCGCCTTGACCGGTTCTCCGCTCAGCCGCAGCGGACGGCCGACACCGCGCTGCCGAAGCTGGCGAGGAACCCGTCGCCGGTGGTCTTGACGATGCGGCCCCCGTGATCGGCCACTTTCGGCACGTAGATGTCATCGCGCAGGCGACGCAGCCGCGAGAAGATCAGGGATTCGTCGCGCTCCATCAGCCGTGAAAAGCCAGCCACGTCGGCGACCATGATGGCCGCCAACCTGCGCTCGGGCATCGAATGGTTGGTCAAGCAAGCCCCGGTTGGTATGGCGGGTCAGTCTACCAGCGCAGGCGTGCCCGACGCGCGAAAACGCCCTTCGCTGCGCGTATGCTTGGGGGATCGTTGTCGTTCAGGATGATTGTCTTCATGTCGAACACCATTCCCGCCACCCTAATCCCCGGCGATGGCATCGGGCCCGAAATCGTCGACGCCACGCTGGCCGCACTGGAAGCGCTGCAAGCCCGGTTCGTCTGGGACCGGCAGATTGCCGGCCTGGCCGGCATGCGCGCCGCCGGCGACCCATTGCCCGGCGCCACGCTTGACAGCATCCGGCGCACCCGGCTGGCACTCAAGGGCCCTTTGGAAACCCCTTCGGGCGGCGGCTACCGCTCATCCAACGTGCGACTGCGGGAGGAGTTCCAGCTGTACGCCAACCTGAGGCCGGCGCGCACCATCATTCCGGGCGGCCGCTATGACAAGATCAATCTGCTGGTGGTGCGCGAGAACCTCGAAGGCCTTTATATCGGCCACGAGCACTACGTGAAGATCGACGACGACCCGCACGCCGTCGCCATGGCCACCGGCATCAACACCCGGGCGGGCAGCCGGCGGTTGCTGGAATACGCTTTCGAGCATGCCGTGGTCACGGGCCGCAAGAAGGTCACGATCGTGCACAAGGCCAACATCATGAAGGCGCTGACGGGCATCTTCCTTGAAACCGGCCTGGACCTGTACGAGCGCCGCTACCGGGGCCGGTTCGAGCTGGACACCGCGATCGTCGACGCCTGCGCGATGAAGCTGGTGCTCAACCCCTGGCAGTTCGACATGCTGGTCACGACCAACCTGTTCGGCGACATCCTCTCCGACCTGGTCGCCGGCCTGGTGGGCGGCCTGGGCATGACGCCGGGCGCCAACATCGGCACCGATGCGGCGATCTTCGAAGCAGTCCACGGTTCGGCGCCCGACATCGCCGGCAAAGGCATCGCCAACCCGATCGCGCTG
>JANYAN010000374.1 GCA_025361305.1 Burkholderiales bacterium | reverse complement strand
GATATGGGGAACACACGAAAGTGCTCGCCCGGCGCCAGCCGGGTGTTGAACAGCGTCCACAATTCAGGCCGCTGCGCCTTGGGCTGCCATTGGCCGAATCCGTCGCGATGGGAAAAGATGCGTTCCTTGGCCCGGGCCTTTTCTTCATCGCGCCGGGCACCGCCGATCAGGGCGTCGAAGCGGAACTCTTCGATCGCTTCGAGCAGCGTCACCGACTGGTGCACATTGCGCGATTCTGAAGGATGGGCCAGCCGGACGGTGCCGCGCTTCATGGAATCTTCCACGTTGCGCACGATCAGCTCGGCACCCAGCTCGCGGGCGCGCTGGTCGCGGAAATCGGTCACTTCGGTGAAGTTGTGGCCGGTGTCGATCATCAGCAGCGGATAGGGAATCCGGCCGGTGCCGAAGGCTTTCTCTGCGCACTTGAGCAGCACCAGCGAATCCTTGCCGCCCGAGAACAGCAGGGTGGGGCGCTCGAATGCGGCGGCCACTTCGCGCAGCACGAAGATCGCTTCTTCCTCGAGGGCATCGAGATGCAGGTTGCTTAGCTGGCCCAGCAGCTGGGGTTCGGCGCGCGCGTTCATGCAGAAACCTTTTCCGTTGATTCTTCGTGTTTGACGTGCAGGCCACATTCCTTGGCGGCCTCGTCTTCCCACCACCAGCGTCCGGCACGGAAATCCTCGCCCAGGCTGATGGCCCGGGTGCAGGGTGCGCAGCCGATGCTGGGATAGAACTCGTCGTGCAGCGGGTTGTAGTCAACCTGATGCAGCTGGATGTAGTGCCACACGTCGCCCCAGGACCAGTTGCCTAGCGGGTTGAACTTGACCCGTGGGTCGCTCGTGTCCACCAGCGGCACCTCGGCGCGGGCGTTCGATTGCTCGCGGCGTAGACCGGTGAGCCAGGCACGCTGGCCGGCCAGCGCGCGCTCCAGCGGCTCGACCTTGCGGATGTGGCAGCAGGCTTTGCGAAGGTCGACACTGCGGTACATCGCCTCTTTGCCTTCGCGCGCGACGAACTGGATCACGGCCTCATTGACAGGCCGGTACACGGTGACCGGCGTGCGCGATGTGGCCTGCGTGCGTGCCAGCAGGCCGAGCGTCTGGGCATGCAGCATACCGGTATCCAGCACGAACACCGGGATGTCTAGCGCGAGGCTGTTGATCAGGTGGGTGATGACCACGTCTTCCGCGCCCAGGCTGGAGGCCTGGGTCAGTGGCGAATAGTCGGCGGCAGCCTGGACGAGCAGCGCACGCGTGTCAGCCAGCTTGGCATCGAAATCGCGCGAGGCACGGGCGTGAAGGTCTGAGGCTCCCATGCTCAGGCTGCCCGACTGAAGTGGGGCCCAGGTGTGACGGCGTCGCCCTGGTAGAAGCTGCCAAAGCGCACGAACTGCGCGCGCCCAATGGCCGGGTCCTGGTCTTGCCGCAGTACCGCGCTGGAGAATCCCGTGCGCTGCATCTGCACAAGCTGATCGACCAGCACATCGCCCGTGGCGCGAATCTCGCCTTGAAAACCGCGACGGCGGCGCAGCACAAAGGCCTGGCTGTAGGCGCGGCCATCGCTGAACTTGGGGAAATGCAGGTCGATGCGGGCAATGCCCTCCAGGGAAGGCGCCAGTGCGTCTGCATCGTTGCCCAGTTGCAGCACGGCGTCGCCGTTGCCGGGCAGGGCGTGGTCCTGCGCAGCGATGAGTGTCAGTGTCATGTTGCCAGCCATCACGCCACCTGCTTTTCAACGAAGCGTGAGGCGTTCGCAGCGGCCTTGAACGGTTCGATGCCGACCCGGCGCAATGTGGCAATGAAGGTCTCGGCTTTGCCGCCCACGTCCCGGCGCTGCTGCCGATAGGTATCGAGCACGGCTTCGATCACCTCGGGCACCTCGGCGGCACTGAACGAAGGGCCCACCACCTTACCGGCGGCGGACGCACCGGACAGCAGCGAGCCGTCGGAGCCACCCAGGGTGACCTGGTACCACTCCTTGCCATCCTTGTCGACCCCCAGGATGCCGATGTGGCCGCTGTGGTGATGGCCGCACGAATTGATGCAGCCGCTGATGTGCAGGTCGATCTCACCGATGTCGTGCAGTTCGTCCAGGTCCTGGTATCGCTGCGTGATGGCTTCGGCGATGGGTAGTGACCGCGCATTGGCCAGCGAGCAGAAATCGCCACCGGGGCAGGCAATCATGTCGGTCAGCAGCCGGATGTTGGCCTTGGCCAGGCCAGCCTTGCGGGCCGCGTGCCACAGCTCGGGCAGGTCTTGCGCGCGCACCCAGGGCAGCAGCAGGTTCTGGTCATGCGTGACACGGGTTTCGCCGGCCGAGAAGCGGTCGGCCAGTTCGGCCGCGATATCCAGCTGCGCGCCGGTCGCGTCGCCGGGCGCCTGGCCCAGGCGCTTGAAAGACAGCGTCACCGCGCGCAATGCCGGGTTCTTGTGGCTGACAACGTTCTGTTGCAGCCAGCGGTCGTATTCAGGGTCGGCCTCGGCGCCGGCACGCATGATCTCGTGCAGGTTGGCATCGGCGCTACCGGGCTTGATGGTGGGCGGCAGGAACGATGCAGATACGCGATCGAGCTCGGCCTGGGAGATGGTGTGTGGCGCGCCGTCGGTCACGACGATGGCCTTGTATTCGGCCTCGACCTCGTCGATGTAGCGCTGGCCCTCGGCCTTCACCAGGATCTTGATGCGCGCCTTGTACATGTTGTCGCGGCGACCCCAACGGTTGTAGACGCGCACCACGGCTTCGAGGTAATTGAGGACCTGGTTCCACGGCAGAAACTCACGGATGACCGTGGCAATGACCGGCGTGCGGCCCATGCCGCCGCCCACCAGGACGCGAAAGCCCAGCTCGCCGGCGTCGTTCTTGATCAGGTGCAGGCCCACGTCGTGCCAGAACGTGGCCGCTCTGTCTTCAAGGGCGCCGGTGACGGCAATCTTGAACTTGCGCGGCAGGAAAGCGAACTCGGGGTGCAGCGTGCTCCACTGGCGCAGGATTTCGCAGAACGGCCGCGGATCGGCGATTTCGTCCACGGCAATGCCGGCCAGCTCGTCGCTGGTGATGTTGCGGATGCAGTTGCCGCTGGTCTGGATGCCATGCATGTCAACGCTGGCCAGCAGGTCCATGACGTCGGCGCTCTTGACCAGCGGAATCCAGTTGAACTGCACGTTCTGCCGGGTCGTGAAGTGACCGTAACCCACGGTCAGCTTCGAGCCGATCGAGCCGCCGCCTGGAAAAGGCACCGCACCGAGTTCGTCCTGTCTGGCCTGGGCTTCGCGGAAGAGTTCGGTAGTGGGCTGGTCGTAGTTGCGCGCAATGACGGCCAGCGCACGCAGCTGCCTGCTTGACAATTCGCCATAAGGCACGGCGACACGCAACATTGGCGCGTAGCGCTGTACGTACCAGCCGTTTTGCAGGCGCAGCGGACGGAACTCGTCATCGCCCAGTGTGCCGGCCAGGTTGCGTTCGAGCTGGTCACGATACTGAGCCGCGCGGCTGCGCACAAACTGTTTGTCGACTTCTGTGTATTGGTACATGGAGTGCTTGCGCGCGACCGCCGAGGTCAGGCCAGGACGCCACTCTAAGACCCCTCCTTATGGAAACAAACGATTTGTTTGTTCGCGCGTTATGCAGATAAGCTTATGCGCCAGAAACGGCGCGGGCTGCAGGCCAATGGCAGTGAGGATTCGTGTAAAGCGCCTGGGTGTGTCCAATTCGCCGCGATAATCGCGCACGCATACCAGGTTATCCATTTCGCAACATGACTCAGCGGGTTTTCGTCAAGGTTGTCGGCTTCACGGACGTGGAACGCCATGCGCTGAACGCCGTGTTCCGCCTGTCCGAGCAGAGCGACACGGCCTATTCCCTGTGGGCTCCCGATGCGCCGGCGCAGCCCAGACTGGCGCTGGTCGACGGGTTGTCGTACGAGGCCGGGCTGCAGCTGGTGTCGCCGGGACCCGAGATGACACTCATCTGGGTCGGGCCGATCCCGCCGGCCGGTGCCTGGCGTACGTTCGACCGTCCCATCGCATGGCCCGGAATCATCCGGGCGATGGATGAACTGTTTGCGGCGCCGGATTTCGACGGCGGTGCCGCCGACGAGGTGCAGGACACGCTTCCGCCGGAACCCGAGGCGCCGCCCAAACGGGCCCTGATCGCGAGCGCCGATGCCGATGAGCGCATGTACATGCGTGCCAAGCTGGCGCTGGCGGAATTCTCCCTGGCCGACGACGCGCTGACAGGCGCCCAGGCGACGGAGCTGGCCACTGCCCACCGCTATACCGTGGCGCTGGTGGATTTTTCGCTGCCCGATGTGGACGGCTGGGTGTTGCTGCGCCAGCTGCTGGCGGCCCGACCGGGAGTCGCCCACATCATCATCACCAAGGCCGATGTTTCGCTGGCCGACCGCCTGCGCGGCTGGTTTGCCGGCGCCGATGCGTTCTTCGGCAAGCCGCCGCACCCGGGCCGCCTGCACGAGCGGCTGGTAAAGATCTAGGGCGGAGCGTGCTTGAGCTGGCGGTCGACGCCCAGGGCCTGGGCCATGCGGCGCGCCAGCGCCAGCGGTTCTCCGTGCAACTGCCCCGCCAGCAACTCGGCGCAAAGCGCCGCGAAGGTCAGGCCGCGCGAGCCCATGGCGGTGCTGACCCATAAGTCGGGGCCGACCGCGCCCAGCAAGGGACGCCGGTCATCCGACGCGCAGCGCACCCCAGTCCAGGCCTGGACCGATCCGCCCGCAAAATCGGCGTGAAGGTGCGAAGCGACGACAGGCAAAAGTGCTTTCAGCCGGTCGTAGTTGGCCCGGTGGTCTTCCTCGCGGACATCGAGCCCGGAATCGCCGCGCGAGAAAGTCGAGCCGATGAACCAGGCGTTGCCCCCTTCGAGCGGCACGCACGGCAAGAAGTGGCCGTTGCCGTTCACCGGAAACGCCGGCATCGGCGTATCTGTGTTTCGCCAACCCCACGAGACCTGGCCGCGTACCGGTTGCAGGCGCACTCGACCGTCCAGTAGTGGCGCACTGGCGCAAGCAGCGGCGACGACAACCAGCCGCGCGCGGGCCAGTTCCTCGCCGGAGTCATCGAGCAATTGCCAGCCGTCGTCGAGCCGCACGAGACGGGCGACGCGGGCATGGCCGCGCCATGTCACATTCGGCTGGGCCAGCCAGGCCCGCACCAGCGCGGCAGGCTTGATCCAGCCGGCTGTCTCATGCCAGTGGCCGGCGGCTTGGCCTGCGCGCAGTTCGAGCACGCCGCTGGCCTGCCAGTCATCGCCCTCTGTCAGCAAGTCGCGCGCCTGCTGCAGCGTCTCGCGAACCCCCGATCGGCTTAGCCGCGACAGCAGGTTGTCGTCGGGCGAAATGTTGGGCGCCAGCAGCCCTGCCGGCAAACCCGAAGCGCCCGCTGCCGGCGCAGCCGCCGAATCGAGAACCAGCACGCGCCAGCCGCGGCGTGCCAGGCTTGCAGCCGCCGCCGACCCGGCCAGGCCCGCGCCGACGACCACACACTCGCCCGGCACGGTCGCCGGGTTAGTCCATCGCTTTTTTGGCTCCCAGGCCGGCGCGAATGCGCCCTTGAGGCTATGGCGTTTGGGCGGCAGACCTTCGATCTTGTCGACCACGAAGCCGCACTGGGCCAGGTCGCGCCGAAGCTGCCCGGCCGCCGTCCAGGTGGCTACCCCCGTACCACGGCGACAGCACCGCGACACGGCCTTCAGCGTGTGCAATTCCCACATGCGCGGATTGACCTGCGGGTCGAAACCATCGAGAAAGACCGAATCGGCGCTGAAGGCATGTTCGCGCAGCATGTCGCGCACGTCGCCAATGCATAGGGTCAGAAGCACGTGCCCTTGCTCGAACGAGAGCCGATGCATTCCCGGTGTCAGCCCCGACCATCGGCTGGCCAGGTCAGCAGCCAGGGGTACCAGCTCGGGGTAGGCTGCCGCGCTGCGCACGATGTCAGCCGCTGAAACTGGCCAGGCCTCGACCGACACGAAATGCAGCAGGCGTGGCCGATGCGAGTCGCCTTTCCAGGCTTGCCACGCGGCCAGGAAGTTCATTCCCAGGCCGAACCCCGTCTCCAGGATGCGCCACTGCGCTTGACCGGCCCACGCCTGTGGCAGACCACAGCCGTGCAGAAAAACCTGTAGTGCTTGCTCCAGCCCGCCGGTTGCGGAGCGATAGATGTCGTCGAAGCGCAGGCTGCGCGGCGTACCGTCAGCCTGCCAGTCGACCGGTTCGGACATCAGGGGCTGGGCGGCACGTAGCCCTGCGCCACATCGGCGCCCGAACCGAAGAAATGATTTTCCATTTGCCGGGCCAGGTATTGCCGGGCCCGCTGGTCCGCCAGGTTCAGCCGGTTTTCATTGACCAGCATGGTCTGCTGCTTGAGCCAGGCGGCCCAGGCTTCCTTGCTCACGCTTTCATAGATGCGCTTGCCCAGTTCGCCGGGATAGGGCGGGAAGTCCAGCCCCTCGGCCTCTTTGCCGAGCTTGATGCAGTTGACGGTGCGGGGCATAGGTGCCTCCTGATTAGCTTATGCGGATAAGTAACTGAAAACTCTGTCGTTCCAGTCTGGATGCCGGTCTCACAGAATGCCCCCATCGAATCGAATTCCTTTGGGAGCACCATGAGCCATCGCCGCGACTTTATCAAGTTTCCCCTGGCCGCCTTGTTGACGGGCGGCGGCCTGACCCTGTCTGCCTTGCCGGCGATTGCCCAGCAGGCACAGTTGCTGAACGTCTCATACGACCCTACCCGCGAGCTGTACGCGCAGTTCAACCAGGCGTTTGCGCGCTACTGGAAGTCAAAGACGGGCCAGGACGTAACGATCAAGCAATCGCACGGCGGTTCGGGCAAGCAGGCCCGCTCGGTCATCGATGGCCTGGACGCCGACGTGGTGACCCTGGGGCTGGCGGGCGACATCGATGCGCTGGCAGCCCATGGCGGCTGGGTTCCCAACGACTGGCAGAAGCGCCTGCCCCACAACTCGTCGCCCTACACTTCGACCATTGTGCTGGTGGTACGCCAGGGCAACCCCAAAGGCATCAAGGATTGGGACGATCTGGTCGGGCCCGGCGTCAGCGTGATCACGCCAAACCCCAAGACCTCGGGAGGGGCGCGCTGGAACTACCTGGCCGCGTGGGAATTTGCGAAGCGCAAATACGGCGGCGATGCCAGGGCCCGGGATTTTGTCGCCCGTCTGTATGCCAATGTGCCGGTGCTCGATACCGGAGCGCGCGGCTCTTCGATCACGTTTGCCCAGCGCGGCCAGGGAGACGTGTTCATCTCATGGGAAAACGAAGCCCATCTGCTGGAAAAGGAGTTTGGCGGCAAGGTTGACGTTGTATACCCGTCGCTGTCCATCCTGGCGGAACCGCCGGTTGCGATAGTCGACCGCAACGTGGATCGCAAGGGCACGCGTGCCCTGGCAGAGGCGTACCTGAAGTACCTTTACACGGAGGAGGGCCAGGACATCGCCGCCAGGAATTTCTACCGACCGGCGATTTCGCTCAAGGCCCAGGCCACCTACGCCGGGCAGTTTCCCAAGCTCAACCTGTTCACCATCGAGCAGGCCTTCGGCGGCTGGGCCAAGGCCGACAAGGATCACTTCGCCGACGGCGGCAGCTTCGATCAGGTCTACACCCGAAAGTAGGCTGCCGCGCGCGGCGCGTGCATTACGCGGTCAGTGTGGCTTCGGCCTGGTTGGCCGCCACGGCAGTGTGGGCCTTGATCGCCAGATCGGCCGAGTTCAGCGCCTGCACCTTGGCTGCTTCGCCCATGGCCACCCCTTCGGCACGCACGAACCGGATGTCGGTGATCCCGATGAAACCGAATACGGTCGTCAGGTAGCTTTCCTGGTGGTCAAGCCCGGCCAGGGCCGGATTGCTCGAATAGACGCCGCCACGCGTCGAAGCGACGATCACCGTCTTGCCACCGGCAAGGCCCTTGGGGCCATTTTCGGTGTACGTGAAGGTGCGGCCGGCCTGCGCCACGCGGTCGATCCAGGCCTTGAGCTGGCTGGGGACCGAGAAGTTGTACATGGGCGCGCCGACCACGATGACGTCGGCCGCCAGGAACTGGCTCACCAGAGCTTCGGAAATAGCATTTTCCTTGCGCTGAACGTCGGTCAGACCCTCGGCGCTCGGACCCATGCGGAAGCCCAGCGAGTCGAGCGACAAGTGCGAGGGCGCGTTGACAGCCAGGTCAAGGTGTTCGACCACGGTCCCCGGATGGGTGGCGCGCCATTGCGCGGTGATCCGCTCAGTCAGTTGGCGGGATACGGAATTGGCGCCCAGTGCGCTGGAATCGATCTGAAGCAGTCTCATGAATTTCTCCTGTTGCTACGGTGATTGACCGTGAAAGGAAGTTTGAGGCTGAACCAATCACTTGATAAGTCAGCAATTTCGGGATAGATTGTCCTAACAACGGGACAATGGTGGTGACATGCAAGATTTGAACGACATGGTCTACTTCGCCGAGGTGGTCGACAGGGGGGGCTTTGCGGCAGCCGGGCGGGCGCTCGGCATTCCCAAATCCAAGCTCTCGCGCCGCGTGGCCGAACTCGAAGCCAGGCTCGGCGTGCGGTTGCTGCAACGGACCACTCGCAAGCTGTCACTCACGGAGGCCGGCGAGCTCTATCACCGGCACTGCGTGGCCATGCGCGACGAGGCCGACGCGGCTGCGGAGGCGGTCGCTGTGGTGCAGTCCGAGCCGCGCGGCACGATTCGCGTGTGCTGTCCGGTCACGCTGGCACAAAGCAGTGTCGGCAAATTGATCCCGGCCTTCCTCGCGCGGTACCCGGAAGTGCGAATCGATATGGAGGTGGACAACCGCGTGGTCGATCTTGTTCACGAAGGTGTCGACGTGGCGTTGCGGGTGCGGTCAACCCTGGACGACAGCGGCAGCCTCATCGTCAAGAACCTGGGCACAACCATGGGGCTGCTGGTGGCGAGTCCCGACCAACTCACCAGGCAGGGGCGGCCCGAGTCAATGGAAGACCTGCATCGCCTCTCCACCGTCGCCATGTCGGCCGCGGACGGCCGTGCCAGCTGGAAATTGCTGGGCCCCGGCGGGCGCGAGTTTGTACTGCAGCACCGCCCCGTATATACCGCCGATGACCTGCTCACCGTGAGGTACGCCGTATTGGCTGGAACCGGGATGTGTATCCTGCCCGACTACATGTGCGGCCAGGACATTGCGCAGGGAAACCTGGTCGCAGTGCTGCCGGGTTGGGCGCCGCATCCGGGAGTCGTCCACGCGGTGTTTCCCTCGAGGCGCGGCCTGGTGCCGGCGGTGCGGCGTTTCCTCGATTTTCTGGGTGACCACATGGCCGGCGAGCAACTGGTCAATTGTCCGCCCGGCGCGAAGAGCAACCCCTAGAAGTCTTCACGGCAACAGAGACCTGTCATGCCGGGCTTGACCCGGCATCCATGCAAAGCCGGCATGACATCTCTTGCCTTGCAGCTAGACGCCCAAGTGCTGCTCCAGCAAGTGCGGCTGCGCACACAACTCGGCCGAACTGCCCTCGAACACGGCTTCGCCCTTGACCACGATCAGGTTGCGGTCGGTGATCTGCGTGACGTGCTTCCAGTTCTTGTCGACGATCACGCTGGAGATGCCGCTTTCGCGGATCAGGCCGCAGATGCGCCAGATCTCGCGCGCGACGATGGGCGCCAGGCCTTCCGTCGCCTCGTCCAGGATCAGCACGTCGGGGTTGGTCATCAGCGCGCGGCCAATCGTCAGCATCTGCTGTTCGCCGCCAGACAGCTGCTGGCCGCCGTGGCCCAGACGCTCCTTCAGTCGGGGAAAAGTTTCGAGCACGCGCTCATAAGTCCATTCGCGCCGCCCGTCGGTGCCGGCCCGCGCCGACATCTTGAGGTTCTCGGCCACGCTAAGGTTGGCAAAGATCCCGCGCCCTTCCGGTACGTAGGCGATGCCCAGTTGCGCGATCTCGTAGGGTGAGCGCCCCGTCATGTTCCGGCCCATCACCTGCACGGTGCCCGTGCGCGGCCGCACCAGCCCCATCAAGCTCTTGAGCAACGTGCTCTTGCCCATTCCGTTGCGTCCCATCAGGCCGATGGTCTCGCCGCGCGCGACGGAGAAGTCGATACCGCGCAGGATATGGCTGGCGCCATAGAAGGTGTTCAGGCCGCGGGCGTTGATCAGCAGCTCGGGCATGTCAGCCTCCGGCAGTGAACGAATGTGAACGTGGGGGCAACATTTCAGTGTTCTTCGCCGAGGTACGCGGCCTGCACGTTGGAGTCGGCGCGGATCTCGGCCGGAGTGCCGCTGGCGATCACCTGGCCATTGACCATTACGGTCAACTGGTCCGCCAGCGCAAATACCGCGTCCATGTCGTGCTCGACGAGCATGATGGCGTGGCCGGGTTTGAGCCGCTGCAGCAGCGTCACCATGCTCTCGGCTTCGGCCGTACCCATCCCTGCCAGCGGCTCGTCGAGCAACAGCACGCGGGGCTCGGTGGCCAGCGTCATGGCAATCTCCAGCTGGCGCTGTTCGCCATGGCTGATGGTGCCGGCGATCGCGCCCTTGCGCGCGTCCAGGCCAGCCAGTTCGATCGCCTGCGCGGCGCGCTGGTTGGTATCAGCAAACGACGCAGCGCGGCTGAGCCAGCGCGTGGCATGCGGGGCGCGCGACTGGGCCGCCAGGCGCACGTTCTCCCATACGGTGAAAGGCAGGAAGATGTTGGTCTTCTGGTAGCTGCGCCCCAGCCCCTGGCGCGAAATCTTTTGCGGCGTCCAGCCAGTGACGTCGGCATTGCCCAGTGTCACGCGGCCCGTCGTGGGCGCCAGGTCGCCTGACAGAAGGTTGGTGAGCGTGGATTTGCCCGCTCCGTTGGGGCCGATCACCGCATGGATACGCCCCAGCCACAGGTCCAGCGAGACATCGCCGACGGCCGTCAGGCCGCCGAAGCGCTTGACCAGGCCCTTTGCGCTGAGTAGTACTTCACTCATGGGCGGCGTCCTTGCGACGAGTGATGTTCTCGGCCAGGCCCAGCAGCCCGCGCGGCGCAAACACCACCACCAGCACGATGAACAGACCCATCCACAGCTGCCAGTGCTTGCCGAGGTTGACTGCGCCAACCGTGGGAAGATCCTTGAAGACGTGCAGCAGGTATTCGAAAGCAAAGGCGCCCGCAATGGCCCCCGCGAAATTGCCCATGCCGCCCAGGATCACCATCATGATGGCATGGGCGCTCATGTGAAAGCCCATCAGCTCGGGGTTGACATACCCGGTCTGCGCACCCCAGAGGTAACCGGCCAGGCCTGCCAGCGCGCCGGCCAGTGCGAAGGCCGCCAGCTTGTAGCCGAAGGTGCCGTAGCCCATGGCGCGCATGCGGTGCTCGTTGACGCGAATGCCGGCCAGCACGCGCCCGAACGGGCTCCACAACAGGCGGTGCAGGAAGGCGTAAACCAGCAGCATCATTGCCATCGTGAAGTAATAGAAGACCAGCTTGTTCTCAAGATCGAACAGCCCGGCCGTTGGCTTGAAATTGATGTAGATGCCGTCCGAGCCGCCCAGCACCTTGTTGTCGAAGAACAGGTAGAACACCATCTGGGCGAAGGCCATCGTCACCATGATGAAGTAGATGCCATGCGTGCGCACGACGAAGAAGCCGATCACCAGCGCACCTAACCCCGAGGCCGCAACGGCCGCCGGCAGCGTCCACCACAGGCTCACAGGTTCGCCCGCCGGCATGAGAAAGGCCAGGGCGTAGCCGGCCAGGCCAAAGAACGCGGCGTGGCCCAGCGAGACCAGGCCGGTGACGCCCAGCAGCAGGTCCAGGCTCATTGCGAAGATGCCCAGAATCATCATGCGTGCCACCATCTGGGCATAGAACTCGGTGCCGATGAAAGGAAACGCCGCGAGCGCGAGCACGGCCAGCACCAGGACGACCTGCAGGCTGCGCGGAAGCACTTCGAGATTGGCTTTGGTCGCGCTCATTGCTTGAACAGGCCCTCAGGTTTCCATAGCAGCACCGCGGCCATCAGCACGTATACGAGCATTCCCGCCACCTGCGGCAGCAGCACCTTGCCGAATGTGTCCACCAAGCCCACCAGCAGTGCCGCGATAAGCGCGCCACGCACCGAACCGATGCCGCCGATGACCACCACCACGAAGCACATGATCAGCACCTGCGAGCCCATGTTGGGGTAGACGCTGGAAATGGGCGAGGCGATCATGCCGGCCACCGTGGCCAGTGCGACGCCCAGCGCGAAGACGAAGGCGTGGATCAGCTTGATGTTGACACCCAGCGCCTCAGTCATGTCGCGGTTGAAGGCGCCGGCCCGGATCTTCATGCCCAGCCGCGTGCGAGAGATCAGCAGGTAGAGCCCGACCGCGAGTGCAATGCAGACTCCGGACATGAACAGCCGATACACGGGATAAGAGAGGTTGTCCGTCAGCGGGATCGAAGCCGACAGCAAATCCGGGATCTTGACGCCGTGGACGTCGTCGCCCCAGAGAATCGAGCGCAGCTCTTCGAAGATGTAGATCAGCCCGAAGGTCAGCAGCACCTGGTCGAGATGGTCGCGCTGGTAGAAGTGGCGAAACAGCAGCCACTCCAGCGCCAGCCCGAACAACACCGACAGCGCCGCGCCAGCCAGGATGGCCAAGGTCAGGCTGCCGGTGAGGCTGGATAGCGACCACGCCAGGTAGGCCCCGAGCATGTAGAAGCTGCCATGCGCCAGGTTGACCACGCCCATGATCCCGAAGATCAGCGTCAGGCCGGCCGCCAGCATGAACAGCAGCAGCCCGTACTGCACGCTGTTGAGCAGCTGGATCAGGAAATTGGCAAGGTCCATCGGCAGACTGGGGCGCTCAGGCCGAGCGACGGGTCAACAGCAGCAGGCCACCGAGCAGCGTGAACAGGCCGCCACAGATGCGGTTGATCCAGCGGACCGGTGTAGCTGAATGCAGCAGTGGCGTCAGGCGCGCCACGCCCAGGGCGCACAGCGTCAGGACCGTGAATTCGAACGCCATGAAAGTCAGCGCCAGAACGGCGAACTGCGGTGCGATCGGCGCAGCTGGATTGAGGAACTGCGGGAAGAAGGCAGCAAAGAACAGCACGGCCTTGGGGTTGCTTGCGCCCACCAGGAAGCCTTGCAGATAGAACGACCGCCCCGACGGCCCCTGGGCCGGCGCTTTGACGTCCAGCACGGCCCGGCTGCGAAAAGTCTTGATGCCCAGCCAGATCAGGTAGGCCGCGCCCACAACCTTGACTGCGGTGAACGCGGTTTCGGAAGCGGCCAGTAGCGCGCCCAATCCCATCGCAGACAGCAGCATCACGCCCAGCACGGCGGTTACGGCACCGGCCACGGAAGTCATGGCGCGGCGCGGCCCGTGATTGACCGAGTTGGTCATGCACATCAGCATGGTCGGGCCGGGCGTGACGATCAGCAGCGCAACAGCCGCGACGTAGAGGAGGTAAGTGGAGAGAGTCATGGATGTAGAAGTATTGTCATGCCGGGCCTGACCCGGCATCCACCGTGGCCTGCCAACATAGATCCCGGGTCGAGCCCGGGATGACGCGTCAGGCGCGGGATGACGCGTCAGGTCCGGGACGACGCTGCAAGGGTCTCAAGCCATCTTGCAGCCGGCGCCCGAATCGGCAAGGGCCTTGGCGGCGATGCCGATCACCTTGTTCTCGCGGTTTTCGACCACGCGCAGGTACATGTCCTGCACCGGATTGTGCGACTTGCTCATGGTCCACTTGCCGCGCGGGCTGTCGATGGTGGCCGATTCCATGGCCTTGTACAGGGCGGCCTTGTTGTTCAGGTCGCCCTTGACTGCCGCGGCGCCAAGCGCCAGCAGCAAGCCAGTGTCGTAGCCCTGCACCGCATACACATCGGGTTGCATGCGGAACGTCTTGGCGTAGTTGAGCCGGAATTCCTTGTTGCGCGGCGTGTCCAGTGAATCGCTGTAGTGCATGGTGGTGATGATGCCGTCGGCAGCCGGACCGGCAGCGTCGAGCACGCCCTCGGTGAGGAAGCCCGAGCCGTACAGCGGAATCTTGCCCTTCAGGCCAGCCGCGGCGTAGTCCTTGATGAACTTTGCCGCGCCGCCTCCGGCAAAGAAGCAGGCCACCGCATCGGGTTTGAGCGATGCGATTTCGGTCAACAAGGCCTGGAATTCGACGTTCGGGAAAGGCAGGCCGAGTTCTTTGATGATGGTGCCGCCAGCCTTGGTATAGCTTTCCTTGAAACCTTCGAAGGCCTCATCGCCAGCCGCGTATTTCCAGGTGATCCAGACGGCTTTCTTGTGTCCCTTGTCAACCATCGCCTTGCCCAATGCAAGCGTGGGCTGGCTGTTGGTGAAGCTGGTACGGAAGACGTTGGGTGCGCACAGCGACCGCGTGGCGGCATGGACGCCTGCATTGGGAATGAGGCTGAGCACGCCCGAATCGCGCGCCACTTTCTGGATACCCATCTGCACGCCCGAATGCACTGTGCCGATCAGCACATCCACCTTGTCGCGCTGCACCAGCTTGCTGGCGTTTTCCACGCCCTTGGACGGCTCCGATTCGTCGTCAACCTTGAACCATTCGATCTCGCGGCCGCCGAGCTTGCCG
>JANYAN010000343.1 GCA_025361305.1 Burkholderiales bacterium | reverse complement strand
GGTGCACTTGTCCATCTTGCCGCGCACGCCGAAGGTGCCCGAAGCCGGGAACTGCGGCGCGCCGAAGGGGCAGGCATAGCTGCAATAGCCGCAGCCGATGCAGACATCCTTGTCGTGCAGCACCACCCCTTCGTCGGTGCGGTAGAAACAATTCACCGGGCACACCGCCATGCAGGGTGCGTCGGAACAGTGCATGCACGCCACAGAGATCGACTTCTCACCCGGTACGCCGTCGTTGAGTGTGACGACGCGACGCCGGTTCACACCCCAGGGCACCTCGTGCTCGTTCTTGCAGGCCGTGACGCAGCCGTTGCACTCGATGCAGCGCTCGCTGTCGCAGACAAACTTCATTCTTGCCATGTCAGGCCTCCGCTTTCTGGATATTGCAGATGGTCGTCTTGGTCTCCTGCATCATCGTCACGCTGTCGTAGCCATAGGTGGTGGCCGTGTTCACCGCCTCACCGCGCACCACTGGCGCCGCGCCATTGGGGTAGTAAGCCAGCAAGTCGGCACCCTGCCATCGGCCCGAGAAGTGGAACGGCATCCACACCGTATCCGGCCCGACCCGCTCGGTCACCATGGCCTGCACGTTCAGGCGTGCACCCGTCGGGCTGCTCAGCCAGACCCGCTCGCCGTTGCGGATGCCGCGCTCGGCGGCGGCCTTCGGGTTGATCTCTACAAACGCCTCCTGCTGCAGTTCGGCCAGCCATGGGTTGGAGCGCGTCTCTTCGCCACCACCCTCGAACTCGGTCAGGCGCCCGGAGGTGAGGATCAGCGGAAACTTGGCCGCCACCCCGTCAGTGACGTTCTTCTGCTGCACGGTCTTGTATAGCGTGGGCATGCGCCAGAAGGCCTTCTTGTCGTCGTGCGACGGGTACTTGGCGACCAGATCGGGGCGGGTGCTGTAGAGGGCTTCGCGGTGCTGCGGGATGGCATCGGGGAAGTTCCACACCACGGCCCGCGCCTTGGCGTTGCCAAAGACATGGCAACCATGGTTCTTCATGGTCACGCGGATGATGCCGCCCGAGCTGTCGGTCTTCCAGTTCTTGCCCTCGGCCGCCGCCTTCTCGACATCGGTCAGTTCATCCCACCAGCCCAGCTTCTTGAGCAAGACATGGTCGAACTCCGGATAGCCTGTCTGGATGTCGGCGCCCTTGGATGCCGATCCGTCTTCGGCCAGCAGGTTGACGCCGTTTCGCTCGACCCCGAAGTTGGCGCGGAAGTTACCGCCGCCATCCATCACGTGCTTGCTGGGGTCGTACAGGTTGGGCGAGCCGGGGTGCTTGAGTTCGGGCGTTCCGTAGCAGGGCCACGGAAGACCGAAGTAATCGCCCGTCAGGTCATAGCCCGTCAGCGCGTCCTTGCCGCCTTTGGACCTGAGCGTCTTGACGTCGAAGTTGGCCATGTTGCGCATATGCGCCTTCAGCCGCTCGGGGCTCTGGCCGGTATAGCCAATGCTCCAGCATGACTTGTTGATCTCGCGCAGGATGTCTTCGGGCACGGGCTCGTCCATGCCCTTGACCTTCTGCATCTTGTAGTTCTTCGACAGCTCCTTGGCGAAGCCCAGCTTGTCGGCCAGCTGCTGCATGATCATGTGATCGCTGCGGCTTTCCCACAGCGGCTCAATGACCTTTTCGCGCCACTGGACCGAGCGGTTGGAAGCTGTCACCGAGCCGCTGGTCTCGAACTGGGTGGCTGCCGGCAGCAGATACACCGCGCGGTTGGCATTGAGGTCTTCGGCCTTGCCGGGCATGGCGGCCATTGCGGCTGTGGCCGAGGGGTACGGGTCGATCACGACCAGCAGGTCGAGCTTGTCCATGGCCCGCTTCATCTCGAGGCCGCGGGTCTGCGAGTTGGGCGCGTGGCCCCAGAACACCACGCCACGCAGGTTCGAATCCTGGTCGATCAGCTCGTTCTTTTCGAGCACGCCGTCAATCCAGCGCGACACCGTGATGCCGGGCTTGCTCATCATGCCCGCGTTGGCAAAGCGGCCCTTGATCCAGTCGTAGTCGACGCCCCAGGCCTTGGCGAAGTGGCGCCAGGAGCCTTCGACGATGCCGTAGTAGCCGGGCAGCGAATCCGGGTTGGGCCCGACGTCGGTAGCGCCCTGCACGTTGTCATGACCGCGGAAGATGTTGGCACCGCCGCCCGAAACGCCGACATTGCCCAGCGCCAGCTGGACGATGCACGAGGCGCGCACCATGGCGTTGCCGATCGTGTGCTGGGTCTGGCCCATGCACCACACCAGCGTGGACGGACGGTTCTTGGCCATCATTTCGGCGGCCTTGAAAACCGTGGCCTCGGGCACACCGCAGGCCTCCTCGACCTTGTCCGGCGTCCACTTGGCCATGACGTCCTTCTTGACGTCCTCCATGCCATAGACCCGGTCATTGATGTACTTCTGGTCTTCCCATCCGTTCTTGAAGATGTGATAGAGCATGCCGAACAGAAACGGGATATCCGAGCCCGAGCGGATGCGGATGTATTCGTCGGCCTTGGCGGCCGTGCGGGTGAACCGGGGATCCACCACGATCATCTTGGTGCCGTTTTCCTTGGCATGCAGCATGTGCAGCAGGCTGACGGGATGGGCCTCGGCCGCATTCGAGCCGATGTACAACGCGCACTTGCTGTTCTGCATGTCGTTGTACGAATTGGTCATGGCGCCGTAGCCCCATGTATTGGCAACCCCAGCCACCGTGGTCGAGTGGCAGATGCGAGCCTGGTGGTCGCAGTTGTTGCTGCCCCAGAAGCTGACAAACTTGCGCATCAGGTACGCCTGCTCGTTGCTGTGCTTGGAAGAGCCCACCCAGTAGACGGAATCCGGGCCGCTGGCCTTGCGCAGTTCCAGCATCT
>JANYAN010000325.1 GCA_025361305.1 Burkholderiales bacterium | reverse complement strand
CACACCCTGGGCGCCCGGTGGCGCCTCGCCGAAGGGCATCTCGACCCCGTTGACGATCGACAATACGTGGAAGTGAAGCTGGCCGGCGTCATTGCGCACGGCCAGGTGGCGGCGTGAAACGTTGCGCTGCGGATCCGGCAGGCACACACCACACTCGGCGTCACGACCCAGAATCAGCTCGGCGTCGCCCGCGCGAAGCAACCGGACGGTGTCAAGTCCGGGACCGGCGATGCGCAGTTCGAGCAGCATCGCCTGACGCTTCAACTGCTGATGGAGAACTGGACGATCGGCGCGTCTTCGGCGTTCCGGTCGCAGCCCAGTGCCAGTTCCCCCTGGCCGACCAGAAAACATTCGGTGCGCCGCAGCACCACTGGCTCGCTGGGTTGGCCGACATAGACCCAGGTGCCGAAGCTGGATGCATCGCTGAGGACATAGTGGCCGCCGCGCCACTCGATCGTGGCATGGACCCTTGACACCCGGGTGTCGTTGATGGAGAGCGAGGCAGCCGGCGCCCGTCCCAGTGTCAGTTTTTCTCCGCGCGGCTGCAGCCGGGCCGTATGCCCGCCCGCCGATATTTCCAGCCAGCTCTCGATGGGCGCCTTGTACATGGAAACGCCCATCACCGTGGCCTCGGAATCGAAATCCTCCTGCCAGTCGACGCGAAACACTTCCGTTGCCTCGGACTTGCCGCGCAGGTAGATCGGGCCCAGGCTGCGCAGCAGTGACTGCTGCCAGGGCAGCAGCGCAACCCGCACCCGCTGGCTGGCGAGGATCTGCGCAGCACCGGCCAGATCTGCCAGCCGCGCAGCGCTGTTGACCGCGTCGCCGAAGCAATCACCGTCGATCTCGACCACCTCGCCCGATTCGATCCCGATCTGCATCTGGATCGGGTTGCCGGTTCCACCCGCGTACACGGGCGTCTCGAGCAGGCGCTTCTGGATCGAGATGCAGGCGGTCAGCGCGTCTCCCTCCTTCGGGAACACCACGAAGAGGCCGTCGCCCAGCAGCTTGACGACCCTGCCATTGTGTTGCTCGAAGGTCTTTGACAGGCCGCCTGTCAGCTGAGTGACGAAACGGCCGGCCGTCTCATCGCCGAGCCGTTCGAACAGGCCCGTACTGCCAACCAGATCAGCAAAAACAACGGTGGCCACGATGAGGCTTGGGTCCCAGGCTGGTTAAAAGAAAGAACACTATCCGCGGGATTTTATTCGGCCCGGCTGGCGTCACACGAAAACACAAAAAAGCCGGCAGGAACTTCTTCCTGCCGGCCTCTGTAGAAATGGTCGGCGTGGCGGGATTCGAACTCGCGACCCCTTGCACCCCATGCAAGTGCGCTACCAGGCTGCGCTACACGCCGACAAGCTTTTGAGTATAACCTGCCAGCCATCGGTGTTGCGGCGGACGCGCTAATGTGTGGCGGAAAGCAGATCGCGAATCTCGAACAATTCGCGACGCACCAGCAGGAGCTTTTGTGAGACGAAGCTTCGCTCATCGGGCGGCATGCTGTCGGCGAAGTCATCGAACGGCGGGTCATCCACCTCGATCACCTCGACACCCTCGAGCATGACCTCGCCGGCCCGGCGCTTGTCGCGTTCGACCTGGACCAGCTCCTGAAGTTTGTTGCGTGCACCGCTGATCGTGAAGCCCTGGTCATACAGCAAATCGCGAATGCGGCGGATCATCAGTACCTCATGGTGCTGGTAATAACGGCGGTTACCCCTGCGCTTCATGGGCCTCAGCTGCGTGAACTCCTGCTCCCAATACCGTAGCACGTGAGGCTTGACACCACACAGGTCGCTGACCTCACCGATGGTGAAGTAACGCTTGGCAGGTATAGACGGGAGAGCTTTCTCCATTGAAATCAATGTTATAGGAGAGAAAGCTGCTAGGTTACTCTAAGTTGGCCGCCTTGCAAAGGCCAGTTCGGGACTTGGGCGCGAAGCCCGCGTCGGGCCGGGTTTATGCCGGCTCAACCCCGTCGCCCTGGATCTGCTCCTTGAGCTTGTGGCTGGCGTGGAAGGTCACCACGCGGCGGGCCTGGATCGGGATGGCTTCGCCAGTGCGGGGATTGCGGCCAGGACGCGGCGCCTTGGTGCGGATCTGGAAATTGCCGAAACCGGAGATCTTGACGTCCTTGCCCTCGACCAGGCTGTCGGCAACCAGGTCGAAGAAGGCATCGATCATGTCCTTGGATTCGCGCTTGTTCAGGCCAATCTGCTCGAACAACAGCTCAGCGAGCTGGGCCTTGGTCAGGGCCGGCGTCTCCAGGTTTTCGACTTCAAACTCCATGGCGTCCTCTCGCGTTTCTTGTTATGACGAGCACGGCCACTTCAACCCCTCAATCGGCCGCCCAGCTGACTGCCCAGGCGCTCGACCACCGCCTTGACCGCCGCTTCGATCTGCTCGTCGGTCAGTGTGGCGTCGGCACTGCCGAGCGTCAAGCGGATGGCCAGGCTTTTTTCATGCACGCCGATCCCGACCGAGGCCTGCTTGGGCTTGTAGAGGTCGAACAACGCGGCTGCGCGCAGCAGTCCCGCGCTATCGGCAGACTCGATCGCCTGCATCACCGCGCCGTGGGCCACAGAATCGGCGACGATCACGGCGATGTCGCGCTCCACGGGCTGAAAACGCGGCACCGTGGCGTATTGCGGCACCTTGCGCGCCAGCACTGCGTCCAGGTCCAGTTCGAACAGCACCGGGGCTACCGGCAGATCCCACTGCTGGCGCCAGCGTGGATGCAGCTCACCCACCACACCGACTTGCCGGCCATCAATCAAGACGGTGGCACACCGTCCAGGATGGAGGGCGGGGTGCACCGCCGGCTCATAGCTGGCGTTCAAAGGCGACAACAGCGCCTGGACGTCACCTTTGATGTCGTAGAAATCCGCGCCTGCGCTCTTCCTGCCCCATTGCAGGCCATCCGCATCGCCGTACGCAAGGCCCGCTACCCGCATGGGCTGATGGACTCCGCGCACCGTACTATCCGTCGTCGCTACGGTCTGGTCACGCAGAAAGACACGGCCGATCTCGAACACCCGCACGCGCTCGGCCTTGCGATCGAGATTGAACCGCAGCGCCTGCAGCAGCGACGCGAGCAGGCTGGAGCGCATGACGCTCATCTGGCTGGCGATCGGGTTGAGCAGGCGAATCGGGTCGGCATTGCCGGCCAGGCCCTGCTCCCAGCTTTCCTCGACGAAGCTGTAGTTGATGGTTTCCTGGTAGCCCAGAGCGGCCATCAGCCGGCCGACCGCGAAGCGGCCGCGCCTCGCCTCGGGCGGCAGCCGCGCTGTGATGGGCGCCAGCGGCGGCGTCGTAGGCAGATGGTCGTAGCCAATGATGCGGACGACCTCTTCGATCAGGTCTTCCTCGATCGAAAGGTCGAACCGGTACAGGGGCGGCGTGACCGTGATCGTGCCGTCCCGCGACCGCGCCGGCAGCGCCAGGCGGGCCAGCGCATCCAGGCACTGCTGCTCACTGACCGGCATGCCGATCACCCGGCTGGCGCGGGCGACGCGCAAGGTGACGGGCTTTTGACCGGGCAGGCAGACGATCTGGTCGTCCATGGGGCCAGCCTCGCCGCCACAGATGTCCATGATCAGGCGGGTGACGTGCTCGATGTGCTCGACGGTCTGGCCCGGATCCACACCGCGCTCGAAGCGGTGCCCCGCATCCGTAGAAAAGTTGTAGCGGCGCGATCGCCCCTGTATGGCGCTGGGCCACCAGAACGCGGCTTCCACATACACGTTTTTCGTTTCGCCGGAGACGGCTGTCCAGTCGCCGCCCATGATGCCCGCCAGCGACTCAACCTGCGCATCGTCCGCGATGACGCCTACCGTTTCATCCACCAAAACGGTGTTGCCGTTGAGCAGCTTGAGCTGTTCGCCCGGCTTGCCCCAGCGCACGTCCAGGCCACCGCGGATCTTGTCGAGGTCGAAGATATGCGAGGGTCGTCCGAACTCGAACATCACATAGTTCGAGATGTCGACCAGCGCCGTGACGCTGCGCTGGCCGCATCTGGCCAGCCGATCGACCATCCAGGCCGGGGTCGCGGCGGCGGTATTGACGTTGCGAACGATCCGGCCCGAAAAACGGCCGCAAAGGTCGGGGGCACCAATCTTGACCGGCAATGTGGCCGAATGCGTTGGCGTGATCGACGCAAATTGAGGTTGTTTCAACGCAACACCGGTCAGCGCCGACAGCTCGCGCGCGACGCCGTAGACGCTAAGTGCATGCGCCAGGTTGGGTGTCAGCTTGAGTGTGAAGATCGTGTCGTCCAGGGCCAATACGTCGCGCACACTCACTCCCACTGGCGCGTCCGATGCCAGTTCGAGCAGGCCACCGTGGTCTTCGCTCAGCTGCAGCTCGCGTGCGGAGCAAAGCATTCCCTGGCTTTCCACGCCCCGCAGTTGGCCTACCTTGATCACGAACGGATTGCCGTCCTCGCCGGGTGGCAGATCGGCACCCACCAGTGCGCATGGCACCTTGATGCCAGCGCGCGCGTTCGGGGCGCCGCAGACGATATTCAGCAGCTCGCCCTGTCCGACGTCGACCTGGCAGACGCGCAGGCGATCGGCGTTCGGGTGCTGCACCGCCTCCTTGATCAGTCCGACCACGATGCGGTTGAAGGGCGGTGCCACGGGGCGCAGGTCCTCGACCTCGAGGCCACCCATGGTCAGGGTTTCAGCCAGCTGCTGGGTGGTGAGCGGCGGATTGCAGAATTCACGCAGCCAGGACTCTGGAAATTGCATCTTGTGGGTCCGGATAACGGGTTAGCGGAACTGGCGCAGGAAGCGCACGTCCCCGTCGAAGAACAGGCGCAGGTCATCGACGCCGTAGCGCAGCATCGTGAGCCGGTCGGGGCCCATGCCGAAGGCGAAACCGATGTACTTTTCCGGGTCCAAACCCATGTTGCGAACGACGGCCGGGTGCACCTGGCCGGAGCCGGCCACTTCCAGCCAGCGGCCCGCCAGCGGGCCGCTCTGGAACTGGATGTCGATCTCGGCACTGGGCTCGGTGAAAGGAAAGAAGCTTGGCCGGAAGCGCAGGGCCAGGTCGTTGCTTTCAAAGAATGTCCTGCAGAAATCCGTGAAGACGACTTTCAGGTCCTTGAAGCTGACGTTGTCGCCCAGCCACAGCCCTTCGCACTGGTGGAACATTGGCGAATGGGTTGCGTCGCTGTCGACCCGGTAGGTGCGGCCCGGCGCGATCACCCGGATTTCGGGCATCGCAGCGCCGGCACGCGCGGCGTCAGCGTGCTTCTTGATGTGCTGGTGGGCGTAGCGGACCTGCATCGGGCTGGTGTGCGGACGCAGGTTGTAGGCAACGCCGTCGTCGCCCTTGATGTCCACGTAGAAGGTGTCCTGCATCGATCGGGCAGGATGGTTGGGCGGATTGTTCAGCGACGTGAAACTATGCCAGTCGCTTTCGATTTCAGGGCCATCGGCCACATCAAACCCCATGCTGGAGAAGATCAGCTCGATCCGCTCCATGGTCCGGCTCACCGGGTGCAGTCCGCCCGGCTCGCGCAGGCGCCCCGGCAGGCTGACGTCCAGCGCCTCGGCCTTGAGCTGGGCCTGAAGTTCCGCGTCGGCCAGTGCCTGGCGCCGGTCGGCCAGTGCCGCCTCAATGGCCTGCTTGGCAAGGTTGATCGCCGCGCCACGGGTCTTCTTCTCGTCGACGCCAAGCGCGCCCATGCCTTTCATCAACTCGGTGATGCGGCCGGCCTTGCCGGTGAAACGGGCCTTGGCATTCTCCAGGTCGGCGGGCGTCGCCGCGGCGGCAAACGCCTGCCTGGCACTGTCAACAATGGAATCCAGCTCGTTCATAGACTCTCTCATGAAAGAAAAAAGGCCAGCGCCCTTGAAAGCCCCAGCCCTTGTTTCTGTTAGTCCACGCGCCCGCCAGGCGGCAGGCGATGGAAAGTGAACTCAAGCAGCCAGCTTGGCCTTGACTTGTTCCACGATGCCGGCAAAAGCGGCGCGGTCGTGCACGGCGATATCGGCCAGCACCTTGCGGTCGATTTCGATGCCGGCCTTGCGGATGCCGTTTGCGAACTGGCTGTAGGTCAGGCCCAGTTCACGCGCCGCCGCGTTGATACGGGCGATCCACAACTGGCGGAACACGCGCTTCTTGGCACGACGATCGCGGTAGGCATATTGCCCGGCCTTCATCACCGCTTCTTTGGCGATCCGGAAGACATTGCCGCGGCGACCGCGGAAACCCTTGGCCAGGGCGAGAACTTTCTTGTGGCGGGCGCGAGCCGTTACACCACGTTTGACGCGAGGCATGTGATTACTCCTTGTTCGTCAGTTGATCAAAGGCCGGCAAAGGGCAGCATCTGCGCCATATGACCCATATTGGTCTCATGGACAGCCGTTGACCCCCGCAGGTGACGCTTGTTCTTGGTGGTCTTCTTGGTCAGGATGTGACGCTTGAAGGCTTGGCCGCGCTTGACGGTGCCACCGGGACGAACGCGGAAACGCTTCTTCGCGCCGCTCTTGGTCTTCATTTTGGGCATGTGAATGCTCCTTCTTGGTTGTGCTCGCGAGGCGCCGCGGAATCGTTCCACGGACTTGTTGGCCCCGAGCCACTTGTGGCGGCGGGACAGGCCCGCCTATCTTGTCCCCGCAGCCGACCAAGCTGCTGGGGACGGATTTCC
>JANYAN010000317.1 GCA_025361305.1 Burkholderiales bacterium | reverse complement strand
GTTTCGTAGGCGATCAGGCCCAGATCGGCTGTCGCGTAACTTTGATAGACCGTGATGCCGCGCTCACCGAACCAGTCGCGAAGGCTGGGGGGCAGGGCCTCGCCGCCCACCATGCCCTTCTTCAGGCTGGAGATGTTGGCGCCAAGCTCGGCCGCCTTTTCCACCAAGATGCGCAGAAAGCTCGGGGTGCCCGCATAGGCTTGGGCGCCGAGCTCGGCGATGGCCTGCAATTGCTGCTCGGTCTGGCCAACGCCGGCCGGAAAAACGGTGCAGCCAATGGCCAGCGCCCCTGATTCCATCATGAAGGCGCCGGGAGTCATGTGGTAGCTGAACGCGTTGTGGACCAGATCGCCGGCGCGAAACCCTGCCGCGTACATGGCCCGTGCGATGCGCCAGTAGTCGCGGCCCACGCCGTCGGGTTCGTAAATGGGCCCGGGCGACGAAAAGACGCGCGGCATGTCGGGGCCTCGCACGACGGCTGCGAAGCCACCGAACGGGTCACTGGCGCGACGTGCCTTCTGGCGTTCCAGCAATTCATGCTTGCGTGTCACAGGCAGGCGCGCGAGCGCAGCGCGCGAATTGACGGCTGCCGCATCCACGCCGGCCAGGATCTCCCCAAAGGCGGCCGCGTGGCGCTGGGCGTGAGCCACCTGGCGTGGCAAAGCCGCCATCAACTGCGCTTCGCGCTGTGCGCCAGTGCGCGTTTCCAGCGCGTCAAAGAACTCACTCATTCATACTCCTCGTTCCGTTCAATGCCGGCGCCGCAGGCGCTTCGGGGGTGGTTCATGCAAGCCAGCGCTTGCGCCGCTTGTAGCTCTTGACATCGCGGAAGCTCTTGCGTTCGCCGCCGCCGACGCCCAGGTAGAACTCCTTGACGTCTTCGTTGGTTGCCAGCTCGGCCGCCGGTCCATCCATCACGACCCGGCCGCTTTCCATGATGTAGCCGTAGTCGGAATATTTCAGCGCCATGCTGGTGTTCTGCTCGGCCAGCAGGAAGGTCACCTTTTCCTTGCTGTTGAGGTCTTTGGCGATCTCGAACACCTCCTGGACGATCTGCGGTGCCAGGCCCATCGAGGGCTCGTCCAGCAGCACCATGGTCGGGCTGGCCATCAGCGCCCGGCCGATCGCGCACATCTGCTGTTCGCCGCCTGAGGTGTAGGCCGCCTGAGAAGCGCGACGCATTTTCAGGCGCGGGAAGTAGGTGTACACCTTGTCAAGGTTGGCCGCGACCTCGGATTTGCTGGTGCGCGTGTAAGCGCCAGTCAGCAAGTTCTCCTCAATCGTGAGGTGGGCGAAGCAGTGACGGCCTTCCATCACCTGGACCACGCCGCGCTGCACCAGATCGGAGGGCGACAGATTTTCGATTCGCTCGCCGTGCAGCTCGATCGAGCCCTTGGTCACCTCGCCGCGCTCGCCCTTGAGCAGGTTGGAAACGGCACGCAGGGTCGTGGTCTTGCCCGCCCCATTGCCACCCAGGATGGCCACGATGCCACCTTCGGGCACCTGCAGCGAAACGCCCTTGAGCACGAGGATCACGTGGTTGTAGATCACCTCGATGCCGTTGACGTTCAGTACGATTTTTTTTGAATCCATGAGTGTGTCGCCTTTACCAATCGGCAGCGCTGCGCGCAGATCTGTCGATTGGTCTGTCATTGCGGGCCTGACCCGCAATCCAGGTGTCGTCCTGGATCCCGGGTCACGCCCGGGATGACAAACGCCAGCCGCTCAAGATTGACAGTCAGCCGCCGTCCGCTCAGGCAGCTTCTTGTCCGCGGCGTACTTGGCCGCGGTTGACTTGACCAGCGGCTTGAGGATCTGCTCGTCGGCCTGCATCCAGTCCGAGGTGAAATTCCACTTCTTGCCGTCCCAGGTGTGGATACGGGCCCAGTTGGCGCCCATGTGGTCCACGCACGAGGTGCTGATCGGGCGCATCACGCCGGCGAAACCGAGCGCGTCGAGCTTCTTCTGGTCCAGCGCCAGATTCTCAAGGCCCCAACGGGTCTGCTCAGCGGTCATCCACTTGCCTTTGCCGAAACGGTCCTGCGCCCGCTTGACGCCTTCCACTCCGAGCATCGCGCTCATGGCGCCGCGCATGTAGAGCACTTCGCCGACTTCTTCCTTCGGGCCCGTGCCCTGCCCCTTGGCGTGGACTTCCTTCAGGATGTCCTGAACCACCTTGGACTGGGGCTCTGCGCCGTGCTGCATGGCCACTGCGTTGTAGCCCTTGGCGCCTTCGCCGACGTCCTTGACGTCGGGCTCGGCGCCAGACCACCAGACGCCGTACATCTTGTCGCGCGGGTAGCCGGTGGCCTGGGCTTCCTTGATGGCCGTGGAGTTCATCACCCCCCAGCCCCAGAGGAACACGTAGTCAGGGCGGCTCTGGCGAACCTGCAGCCACGTCGCTTTCTGTTCTACGCCCGGTGCCGTCACCGGGAGCAGCTGCAGTTCGAATCCGAGCATCTTGCTGCGTTCCTGCAGCAGGGCGATCGGCTCCTTGCCGTACGGGCTGTCGTGATAGACCAGCGCAATCTTCTTGCCCTTGAGCTTGTCCATGCCGCCTTCCTTCTTGCCGATCGCCTGCACCAGGACGTCGGCAGCCAGCCAATAAGTGCCGGCCAGCGGGAAGTTCCACTTGAACACCGAGCCGTCCTGGCTCTCGCTGCGGCCGTAGCCGGCGGTAATCAGCGGGATCTTGTCGCCGGGGGCCTTCTCGGTCAGCGCAAAGGTGATGCCGGTGGACAGCGGCTGGAACAGGGTGGCGCCGCCATGCTTGCCCTTGAGCCGCTCATAGCATTCGACCCCGCGATCGGTCAGGTAACCTGTTTCGCACTCTTCGTAGACGATCTTGACGCCATTGATGCCGCCCCTGGCGTTGACCAGCTTGAGGTAGTCGGAATAGCCGTTCGCCCATGGCACGCCGTTGGGCGCATACGGGCCCGTGCGGTACGGTAGGCCCGGGAAGAATTGCTCCTTGGCCTGGGCGAATGCCGTGATACCCACGGCTGCCAGGCAGGTGGCCAATGCAAGATTGCGCAGTTTCATAACGTCTCCTTGTTGAAGGCACTCACGCGTGCCGGGTTGCCTGAAAACAAAACTCTCGATCAATGCGGGAACGGCCACAGGCGCAGCTTCTGCTTGCCGGTCGACCACAATTTCGCCAGTCCATGCGGTTCGACGATCAGGAACCACACGATCAGGGCGCCAAACACCATCAGTTCGGCATGCGAGATGCCTGCAGTGGAGATCGCGATACCGAACAAGTCGGCCAGCACCGGCAGGAACTGGTTGAGGCCGATGGGAAGCAGCACGATGAATGCAGCGCCAAAAAAGCTGCCCATGATCGAGCCGAGGCCGCCGATGATCACCATGAACAGCAGGCGGAACGATTGCTCCGACGAGAAGGCGGCCGGCTCCCAGGCGCCCAGGTAGACGAAGCCCCACAAGGCGCCGGCAACGCCGATGATGAAGGAACTGACGGCAAATGCGCTGAGCTTGGCGTACATCGGCCGGATGCCGATCACGGCCGCCGCCACGTCCATGTCGCGAATGGACATCCACTCGCGGCCGATCGCGCTGCGCACCAGGTTCTTGGCCAGCAGTCCCATGACGGCAAGGATCGACAGGCACAGCAGGTACTTGCTGATCGGGCTTTCGATCGGAAAGCCGAAAACCTGCAGCCCCGAGACCGACACCGAGCCAGAGGCCGAATCGTGGGTGAACCACTTGATCCGCAGGAACATCCAGTCGGCGAAGAACTGCGCGGCCAGGGTGGCCACGGCGAGGTACAGGCCCTTGACCCGCAGGCTGGGCAGGCCGAACAGGATGCCGAATACGGTAGCGCACAGCCCACCCAGGATCAGTGCAGGGATCAGCGGCATGTCGGGGATGCGCACGACGAAGTTGTAGGCGCCGTACGCGCCCACCGCCATGAACGCGCCCGAACCCAGCGAGATCTGGCCGCAATAGCCCACCAGGATGTTCACCCCCAGGGCTGCGAGCGCCATGATCAGGAATGGAATCAGGATGGCGCGGAACATGTAGTCGCTGGCGATTGCCGGAACCACTGCAAAGGCAAACAGCAGCGCCGCGAAGATGAACAGGCGATCCTGCGCGATCGGGAAGATCTGCTGGTCTGCCCGGTAGGTCGTCTTGAATTGGCCGTTTTCTCTGTAGATCATGATTTCAATCAGCTGGGTCAGACACGGTCAATTATTTTTTCGCCGAACAGGCCTTGCGGGCGCACCAGCAGGAAGAGCAGGGCCAGCACATAGGCAAACCAGATCTCGATGCCACCGCCCACATAGGGCCCCAGGTACACCTCGGAGACCTTTTCTCCCACGCCGATGATCAGGCCGCCGATGATGGCGCCCGGCACCGAGGTCAGGCCGCCCAGGATCACCACCGGCAGCGCCTTCAACGCCACCAGCGAGAGCGAGAACTGCACCCCCAGCTTGCTGCCCCAGATCACGCCGGCCACCAGCGC
>JANYAN010000294.1 GCA_025361305.1 Burkholderiales bacterium | reverse complement strand
CCCAAGCGGCCTCGTCACCACCCGAAACTGCAGGTTTTTCCTTGCCGAAGCTCACGGCTTCAACCTGGCTGTCGGCCACGCCGAGCAGGCCGAGTGCACGGCGCACCGCCTCGGAACGCCGCTGGCCAAGCGCCAGGTTGTATTCGCGCCCTCCGCGCTCGTCGGTGTGGCCTTCGATCGACACCTTGCGTGCGCCGTTGGCCTTGAGGAAGCGGGCCTGGCCTTCGATCAGCGACTGGAACTCGGGCTTGATCAGGTAGCTGTCGTAGTCGAAGTAGACGATCCGGGCCACACCGACGGGACCGGCCGACGTGCCGCCCGACGGGTCTGCGGCCACCGGTGTCACGTTGCTCTGCGCTGTGCCGCCGCCTGCGTTCCCGGGCGCGGTGACGCTGGTGCCGCTCTTGTCTTCGACCGGAACGTCGTCAAGCTTGACGCTGGAGCAGCCTGCCATCGCGGCAGCCAGGGCCAGCACAAGGAACACTCTTTTCATCATTGATATACCCCGTGAAAAAGTCATTTCTGGAACGGACCCCAATCCGGCTCCCGGATGTCGCCGCCCTGCCCTGCCAGCCGCGCCTTGATCTTGCCGTCCAGCGTGGTCGTCATCAAGGCTTCACGGCCATTTTGCCGCGTGGCGTAGACAATCAGGCGGCCATTGGGCGCAAAGCTCGGGCTTTCGTCCGCCGTGGTATCGGTGATCGAGGTCACCGTTCCGCTGGCCAGTTCCATCAGCTGAAGCTTGAAGACGCCATTGATGCGGGAAATGTAGGCCAGCCAGCGGCCGTCCGGGCTCAGGCTTGGCGAAATGTTGTAACTCCCCGTAAAGGTCACGCGCTCGGGATTGCCGCCGCTTGCAGGCATGCGGTAGATCTGTGGCGCACCGCCGCGGTCACTCACAAAATAGATGGATTTGCCGTCGGGCGCGTAGACCGGCTCGGTGTCGATGCTGGACGACTGCGTGAGGCGGCGCGGCTCACCGCCCCCGGAGTCGATGGTGTAGAGCTGGGAGCCGCCGTCGCGACTGAGTGTCACGGCCAGGGTGCGGCCATCGGGCGACCAGGCCGGCGCGCTGTTGGAACCGCGGAAGTTCGCTATCAGGCGGCGCTTGCCGCTGGCCACATCGTGCACGTAGACCACGGGCTTGCGCGATTCGAACGACACATAGGCCAGCTGCGCCCCATTGCCCGACCAAGCCGGCGAGATGATCGGCTCCGGGCTGGCCAGTGCCGACTGCGCGTTCTGGCCATCCGAATCGGCCACCCACAGGTTGTAGCGGGTGCCTGCCTTGGTGACATAGGCAATGCGGGTCGAAAACACGCCCTTTTCGCCGGTCAGCTTTTCGTAGATGAAATCGGCGATCCGATGCGCCGCCAGCCGCAGGTCGCCCACCGTCACGGCATAGCTTTGGCCGCCAGCATCCTGTCCACGCACGACGTCCCACAGGCGAAACCGCACGTCGTAGCGACCGTCGGCCAGGCGCGAAACGCTGCCGACGGCCAGCGAATCGGCGCCTCTCTGCCGCCAGGGGGTAACGTCCGGTCGGCTGCTTTCATCCAGGACGGACCCGCCACCCTCGATCAACCGGAACTGGCCGCTGCGTTCAAGGTCGGCCTGCACGATCGCTGCAATCTTCTGCGGCGCCTGCTCGTCACCGCGAAATGGCGCGACTGCGATCGGCAATTGCGTTACTCCCACGCCAGTCACTTCGACGCGGAATTGCGCCAGCGCCGGCAGCACGGTGAACATCAGGGCGCTGGCCAGCCAGAGCCTGCGCTTCATCGATTTCGAACTCGTCAACATTCAGTTCCTTTCAGCCAGACAGCGCCTAACGCCGCAGGATGTTCTTCCATTCTTCCGCCCAGCGAGCCTGACCTTCGAGTTCCACGGCCTTCGCGTAGCGGTAGAAGGTCACCTCGAAATACGACAGTGCGATCACAAAGCCCGCCCAGCCGTCCAGAAATCCGCGCTTGAACAGGAAGTGCTTCCAGAAGGCCCACAGACCATGCGTGAATGCACTGCCCCAGCTTGACCCGGCCTGGCGCTTCTTGGTTGCACCGAGCGAAGAATAACGGTTCATCTTGCTGATGACTTCGGCCAGGTCCCTGAACGGTAGCTGCCAGATTGCGCTGCGCAGGCAGCCGGTGGTAACCCCCGGCGACAGCTCATAGCCCTCGTGGACCGGGCTCAGTTCATAACGCATCGCGTCCTTGCGGAACAACTGGGGCTGCCGGTAGTTCGGATACCAGCCGGAATGACGGATCTCCCGGCCCAGAAAGTAGTTCCTGCGCGGCACGAAATAAGCGCCGTGTTCAGCGCTGTCCGCCAACTCGCGCAGCTCTGCCGCCGCTTGCGGCGTGCATCGCTCATCCGAGTCCAGGCTGAACACCCATTCGTGCGTGCAGGCGGCCACGGCATCGTTACGCAGCGCCCCAAAGCCCTTGAACTCGATCTGCACCACGCGCGCCCCCAGCGCCTGCGCGATCGAGGCCGTGTCATCGGTGCTGTGTGAATCGGCTACAACCACCTCGTCAGCCCATTGCACGCTGCGAATGGCGTCGGCGACCTTTTCGGCTTCGTTGTACGCGATGATGTAGGCTGATATTCGGGGCATTGGCGCAGATCCTGTCGAGCCGGAGGAGATAATTCGCTGTTTTCAGATTCCAAGAGGTGGGCCGCAGTGCCGCAAACAAAGCAGTGGAAAAGCCTTCGGCCCTGTCCAGTCTATGTCATGGAAGCCCGATGATCGCTGAAGAGCCAATGCTTGAGGTGCCGCGCACCTTCTGGCGGCGGCTGTCGAGGATTTTTCCCTACTTCAAGGGAACCCGCTGGGCCCTGCCCGGGGTCATCATCGCCACGACCGCCGCGGCAGTGACGGAGCCGGCTGTGCCGGCACTGATGAAGCCCCTGCTGGACCGCGGCTTCAAGGGCGATTCTTTCAACCTCTGGCTGGTACCTGCGATCCTGCTCGGGTTGTTCGCGTTCCGGGGCCTGGCTGGCTTCGTCGCCCAATATTCGCTGGCGCACATGGCCAACCATGCGATGGTGACGCTGCGGCGCGCCTTGTTCGCCAAGCTGCTGGACGCCCCCATGTCCCTGTACAGCCAGACCTCCGCCAGCGCCCTTTCCAACACGGCCGTCTACGAGGTCCAGACTGGCACGACGCTGCTGGTCAACGCCCTGATGTCACTGCTGAAGGATTCGCTGACGCTGATCGCGCTGATGGCCTACCTGCTGTACATCAACTGGAAGCTGACCCTGATCGTGCTGCTGATCTTTCCCGGCGTGGCGCTGGTGATGAAGGTGCTGTCGCGGCGCCTTCACCGCATCACTCAGGCCAGCCAGCAGGCGACCGATCGCCTCGCCTATGTGGTCGAGGAAAACGTGCTGGCCCACCGGGTGGTGCGGCTGCACCAGGCCCAGGAGGCGCAGGCCCGCCGCTTCGACCAGCTCAACCGCGAATTGCGGCGACTGGCGATGAAGTCAACCGTGGCGGCCTCGGCCATGACGCCGCTGACCCAGATGCTGGCGGCCGCCGCGTTGTCGGCAGTGATCTGCACCGCCCTCTGGCAAAGCTCGACCAGCGGCATCACCGTGGGCGGTTTCGCGGCCTTCGTCACCGCGATGCTGATGCTGATCGCGCCGATCAAGCACCTGTCCGAGGTGGCGTCACCGATCACGCGGGGACTGGCGGCAGTCCAGCGCGGGCTCGACCTGATCGAGGACACGCAGTCCGAGAGCGGCGGTACGCATGAGGCGCGCGCCGCACGCGGTGAACTCGTTTTCGAGGGCGCCGTCGTGCGCTATGAGGGCAGCGAAAGGGATGCACTGGATGGTGTCGACCTGCGTATCGAGCCGGGGGAAACCGTCGCCCTGGTCGGCAGTTCCGGGTCGGGCAAGACCACGCTGGTCAATGTCTTGCCCCGGTTTGTCGAACCCACCACCGGGCGGGTATCGCTGGACGGCGTCGAACTTCGCGAATGGCGGCTGGCCGCTCTGCGGCGGCAATTTGCCTTTGTCAGCCAGGATGTGGTGATGTTCAACGACACCATCGCCGCCAACGTCGCACTGGGCGTGGAGCCGGACCGCCAGCGCGTCGCGCACGCGCTGGACGCGGCCAACCTGCTGGCGCACGTCGAGTCGTTGCCGCAGGGCATGGACAGCGTGGTCGGCCACAACGCAACGCAGCTCTCCGGCGGGCAGCGCCAGCGGTTGGCGATTGCCCGCGCACTGTACAAGAACGCGCCGATCCTGGTGCTGGACGAGGCCACGTCGGCCCTTGACGCCGAATCAGAACAAGCCGTCAAGGTCGCCCTGCAGCGGCTGATGGCCGGGCGCACCACCCTGATCATCGCCCATCGCCTTTCAACCATCGAGCACGCCGACCGGATCCTGGTCATGAGCGCGGGACGCATCGTCGAGGCCGGTTCGCACGCCCAGTTGCTGCGTCTGGAAGGCCACTACGCCCGTCTCTACCGCATCGCGGCCACGGGCGACTTCGACAAGACCCAGGAGAGCGAACTGCCATGACGGTGTCGATCAGCGGTTTCACCTTCATTCGCAATGGCACGATGCTGGGTTTTCCCTTCATCGAGTCGATCCGTTCGCTGTTGCCGCTGGTCGACGAGTTCGTCGTCGCGGTGGGCCGTGGCAACGACGATACGCTGGCGCGCGTGCAGGCGATCGGCGACCCGAAAATCCGGATCATCGAGACGATCTGGAACGAGCGCATGGCCGATCGCGGCTTCGTCTATGCGCAGCAGAAGATGATCGCGCAGTTTGCCTGCACCGGCGACTGGGTGTTCTATCTGGAGGGCGACGAGATCGTCCATGAGGCCGAACTGGGCGCCATTCGCGCCAGCGTTGAGCGGCACCATGGCAACCCGGCAGTGGAGGCGCTGGTGTTCGACTACATCCATTTCTACGGCTCGCCCGCACATGTGTCGGTCAGCCCCGGCTGGTACCGGCGCGAATGCCGCATGGTGCGCAACACCATCCGTACTTACGCGCCGGACGGCCAATACTGGCTGGTGATGCACGAGCACAAGCGTCCGCGCAACCCGCACGGGGCGCTGGCCGACGCGCACATCTACCACTACGGCTGGGTACGCCGCGCCGAATACATGCAGGCCAAGCTCGACCAGGTTGCCAAATACTGGGAAGGCGCCGTGGTGCCGACGATCAACTACGCCAATTTCGATCCGCAGGCCGTTGCACCCTTCACCGGTACCCACCCGCAAGTGATGGCCCATTGGCTGGCGACCGAGGCCGAGCAGAACCTGGTGTTCAACCCCGACTACCGGCTTACGCCAAAGGAGCGCAAGTACCGAATGTCGAAATCGCTGGAAAGACTCACCGGGCTGGATTTCAGCCGCAAGCACTTCAAGCTGGTGGCGTGAGGCTTTCGAGGTAAAGCTGCTCGTAGGCGAGCGCCGCCCGCTCCCAAGTGTGCTCTGCCGCAAGGTACCTGCCAGCGTCTGCCAGACGCTGGGCCAGGAAGGGGCCGGTCAGCACTTGAGCCAGCGCTGAGGCCAGCTCTGCGGCGTCTCGCGGGTCTTTCAGCAGCAAAGCCTGTTCGCCGTCAGCCAGCAGCGCCGAAACGCCGCAGTAAGCTGGACCACTGACGACCACCGGCAACCCATGCGACATGGCTTCAAGCACCACCATGGCAAAAGTGTCGTCCAGCGTGGGGTGGGCCAGAACAGTGGCAGCCCGGTACGCGGGTGCTACGCGCTTCAGGGACCCCAGAAAGACAACCTGCCCGTCCAGGCCCAGACTGTGCGCCCGCTCGCCCCAGGCCGCGGCGCCGGTCGGCTTGCCTACCACCGCCAGCAGCGTGTCGGGAGGCAGCTTGGCCAGGGCCTGCAAGAGCGTATCGAGTCCCTTGCGACCATAGTCGTTGGCGACGAACAGGATCAGGGGCCCGGACAGCGGCAGGCCAAGACGCCGCCGCGCCTCGCCAGGCGTCAGTTCATCGCCAGGTGGGTTGACACCGGGGGTGACGACGCTGATGCGCTGGGCCGCAGCCGGATACACGGCCAGCACCTGGTCCTTGAGCGTCGGCGAGGTCACTACCACCCGGCGGCCGGCGGCCTCCTTGAACCGCGCGGCTTCCAGCAGCAGGTTGCTCAGCAGACGCGGGCTGATGGCGATCTGAAGCCAGCGCAGCGCCAGTCGCCAGCCCGCGCGGCCGTCCAGAAGGTTGTAGCGAACCGGCTTGACATGGATGGTCTGAATGCGACCTTGCCACGTGTTCTCGTGCGAATGAACGACGTCGAAGCCGCTTCGGGTCGCGCGCCACGTAGCCAGTGCATACCAGAGCTGGTTAATCCAGCGCGGCTTACGCAGCGGTCGGCGCACGCGGTGATAGTAGACACCGGGCCAGTCGTGACCGAGCTCCTGGGTGTACACGTGCACATCGTGGCGCTGGGCCAGTTGCTCAACCAGCCTGATCGAGTAGGTCTCGGCGCCGCCGCCATCGGCACTGAACACCCGGCTGAGAACCGCGATGCGCAGCCTGCGCGGCGGGATGGGATCGCGCATCATGGTCGTCGCCGCTCTTCGTAGCCGGTCGCCACTTTGAGCCAGAGCAGTGGCACCACGGTGCTGCGCAGCACGGGAATGCGCGGCAGCTCCAACAGGTCGTCGCCCACCATCGCGCGTGACCGCCGCGTGGTTGTCGCGCTGATGTAGCCCGCCGCGCGGACCATGGCCGCATGCTCTGGCCGATGGTGGCCGTAGGGGTAGCAGAAATGCCGCACGGGCGTATCCAGCAGGGCTTCCAGTTCATTCTTGCTGCCGGTAATTTCATCCTGCGCAGTGCTTTCGTCGCACTGCAGCAGGTCAACGTGGTGGCGCGTATGGGCGCCAACCTCCTGGCCGCCGGCCAGCCACGACCGCAGCTGGGCTGCAGTCATCAGCGGCCTGGACGGAATGCCCTTGGCATGGTCCCAGCTGTTGGTGCCACCCAGCTGCCCGCTGACGACGTAGCAGGTGGAAGAAAAGCCATGCCGCCGCAACGCGGGCAGCGCTTGTTCCAGATTGTTGACATAGCCGTCATCCAGCGTGATGCCCACCACCTTGCCGGTTTGCTCGCCCCGCAGGTAAGGCTCCAGCGCGCTCATCGACAGGCCGCGGTAGCCCAGCACCTTGAGTACCCCCATCTGGCGAGCAAACGCGGCCGCACTCACGACCAGGCTGCGGTAAGGCACCCCGCGCGGCGGCGGCGCATCGACCTGGTGGTAGGTGAGGATCGGGATCGGCGCGCGCGTCATGGCCTGGTTTCACAACAGCACAATATCGTACTGTTCCTGCCCCATTGCGCTTTCGCTTTGCAGCGAAATCGGCTTGCCGATGAAGTCCGACAGGCCCGCAAGATGCTGGCTTTCCTCGTCGAGAAACAATTCGACCACCTTGGGCGAGGCAACCACGCGGTATTCGCGCGGATTGAACTGCCGGGCTTCGCGCAGGATTTCCCGCAGGATGTCGTAGGCAACGCTGCGGGCGGTCTTGACAATCCCCTTGCCCTGGCAGGCCGCGCACGGTTCGCACAGCATGTGGGCCAATGATTCGCGGGTGCGCTTGCGCGTCATCTCCACCAGGCCAAGCTGCGAAAATCCACCCGACATGGTTTTGACGCGGTCGCGCGCCAGCTGCTTGCGGAACTCGGCCAGCACGGTGTCGCGATGGTCATCTCGCGACATGTCAATGAAGTCGACGATGATGATCCCACCCAGATTGCGCAGCCGCAGCTGGCGTGCAATCGCTTGCGCCGCCTCAAGGTTGGTCTTGAAGATGGTCTCGTCGAAATTGCGGGCGCCCACAAAGCCGCCGGTGTTCACGTCCACGGTGGTCAGCGCCTCCGTCTGGTCCACGATCAGGTAGCCACCCGACTTGAGCTCGACCCTGCGCCCCAGCGCCCTGGCGATCTCTTCGTCGATCGAGTACAGGTCGAAGATCGGGCGCTCGCCCTTGTACAGCTGCAACCGCTCTGCCGCGGCTGGCATGAATTCGCGGCCAAAGGCCTGCAGCAAGGCGAACTGCTCGTTCGAATCGAGCCGGATTGCCTGGGTCTCTTCGCCAACCAGATCACGCAGCACCCGCTGCAGCAGGTTCAGGTCCTGGTGCAGCAGCGAAGCGGGCGGCACGCGTTGGGACAGATCCTTGATGCGCGACCAGGTCTTGCGCAGGTAGGCAATGTCCTCGGCCAGCTCCGGGTCGGTCGCGTCCTCGCCATTGGTGCGCAGGATGAAGCCGCCACCGGCCTCGCCCACCAGGGCCTGCAGCCGGGCGCGCAGGGCGTCGCGCTGGTCGAGCGGAATTTTCTGCGATACGCCCACGTGGTCGTCCTGCGGCAGAAACACCAGCAGCCGGCCGGCGATGCTGATCTGCGTCGACAGGCGCGCTCCCTTGGTGCCAATCGGGTCCTTGATCACCTGCACCATCAGCGACTGGCCTTCGAACACCTGTTTCTCGATCGGCACCTGCGGCTGGCTGTTGCGCACCAATGCGGGCGGCTCGCCATCCGGTTGACGGTGCCAGACATCCGCCACGTGCAAAAAGGCCGCGCGTTCCAGTCCGATGTCGATGAAGGCCGACTGCATGCCCGGCAGCACCCGCGCCACCTTGCCGAGGTAGACATTGCCAACCAATCCGCGCTCCAGCGTGCGCTCGACGTGCAGCTCCTGTACGGCCCCGTTCTCGACGATGGCGACCCGCGTTTCCTGGGGCGACCAGTTGATCAGGATGTCTTGCTGCATGTTCTTGTGCCGTGTTCCGTCTAGATCCTGAAGCCGCATTGGCGAAGCAGCTGCGCTGTCTCGTTCATGGGCAGGCCCATGATGCCAGAGTAGGAGCCGCTGATGTACGCGATATGGGCTGCGGCGCGGCCCTGCACTGCGTAGGCGCCAGCCTTGCCCATGGGCTCACCGGTGGCCACGTAGGCCCGGACTTGCGCTGCCGTCATGCTTGCAAAGGTCACTCGCGAGTCGCTCAGCGCCTCCAGGCGCTTGCGGCCGCACTGCACCGCCACGGCGGTCAGTACGCGGTGCGTCGTACCGCCCAGTTCCCGCAGCATTCGTGCGGCATCGCGTTCATCCATCGGCTTGCCATAGATCGCGCGCCCCAGGGCTACGGTGGTGTCCGAACACAACACCGGAGCAGGCGGCAGGCCACGGCGCTTGAGCCGCAGCAGCGCGGCGTCGAGTTTGAGGCGTGTCACCCGGCGCACGTAACGTGCGGGTGCCTCGCCTGGCAGCACAGCCTCAAGGCCTTCTGTGTCTTCGTGTGGGTCGGGCAACAGCAGCTCATGGGCCACACCGAGTTGCTCCAGCAGCTGTCGACGGCGCGGACTTTGGGAGGCCAGATAGATGAAGTTCACGTCATGTCCTGTCAACCCGGACTTGACCCGGGATCCACGGCATGGATTGCGGGTCAAGCCCGCAATGACCGCTTCTTTTCATTCGCGGTGGTACGGATGATTGGCATTGATCGACCAGGCCCGGTACAACTGCTCGATCAGCAGCACGCGCACCATGGCGTGGGGCAAAGTGAGATCGGACAGGCGAATCCGCTCGTGCGCCGCCTGCTTGAATCCCGGGTCAAGGCCATCGGGGCCACCGATCACCAACGCGATGTCGTCACTGGCCAGTTGCCAGCCCTTGAGCCTGGCCGCCAGGGCGACAGTAGTGATAGCGGTGCCCCGCTCGTCCAGCGCCACGACATGCGCGCCCTTGGGGATCGCCGCATCGATACGTGCACGTTCTGCCGCGTAGAGCGATTCGAGGGTCCTGGAGCCGCGCGGCTCGGTCTTGACGGCCTTGAGCTCGACTTTGAGCTCTGGAGGGAAGCGCTTGGCGTAGTCTTCCCAGGCCGTGCGGGCCCAGTCCGGCACCCGCAGCCCGACGGCGACCACGAACAGCTTCATGCCTTGCGGTGCGGTCCCTTGCTGGCCGTCTTTTTGGCGGGCGACTTCCTGGCCGCCTTGGGCTGACCTGCAGTCGCAATCCTGCCCGCCGGCTTGCCCGTGCTTCGGCCCTTGGCGCGGCTCGACGGCTTCTTCGCCGCAGGTTTGGCCTTGGCCGCCTGCTCGGCGGCTTTCACGGCGCTCTTGGCTGCGCTGCTGCGGCGAATCGAGGTCTTGACCGGGACCTTTTTGGCTGGTGCGGCCGCCGGTGCGGCCAGCGCCGGCTTGGGCGCGCCGAACTTCAGCCGCACCGGCTTGTCGCCCCAGATTTCCTCGAGGTGGTAGTACTGCCGGATTGCGGGCTGCATCACGTGCGCCACGGCGGCACCGCAGTCGACAATGATCCACTCGCCATTGACTTCGCCTTCGATGCGGGGCTTGGGAAATCCCGCCTCGCGCACCGCATCGCGCACGCTGGCTGCAAGTGCCTTGGTCTGCCGGTTGGACGTACCCGAGGCGACGATGACGCGCTCGAACAGGGGTGAAAGATGTTCGGTATTGAAGACCTCGATGTCGTGCGCCTTCACGTCCTCCAGGCCATCGACGATGGCCCGCTGGAGTTTCTGGATGTCTTTTTTGGCGGCAGTATCTTGGGTCATCAGGCGGTCTGGTAAAGGTGATTCTGGTCAATATAGCGCGCAACGCCGTCGGGAACCAGTTGGGCGATTCCCTGTCCGGCGGCCAAGCGCTCGCGCACCTGGGTGGCACTGTGCGGCAGGTCCGGCAACTGTAGCTGGCGGACATCTGCCGCCGTCGGGATCTTGCCCGCGACCCGCGTCGGGTCATTCACGGAATGGGGCCGTTCCGCTACACAAATTATAGCAAGCTGTACCACGACCGCCCATTCGCGCCAGGTTGTCAGGGCGTTGGCCTGGTCCTGGCCCATGATCAGGAAGAATTGCGCACTGGGCTGCTCGGCAT
>JANYAN010000248.1 GCA_025361305.1 Burkholderiales bacterium | reverse complement strand
TGGAAGATCGGGAACGCGCGGCGGCCGGCGTCGAATACCGGTGCGCCCAGCTTCTTGCCGCTCAGGTCGGCCGGTGTCTTGATGCCGGATTTTTTCAACGCCATCACGGAGGCCGGCGTATTGTTGTAGACCATCATCACGGCCACCGGTTTGTTCGGCGCGTCCGGGTTGTTGGCGTGGAATTCCATTACCGCGGCCAGGTCGGCGAAGCCCATGTCGTAGGTGCCCGAGGCAACGCGGGTGACGGCGCCACCCGAGCCATTGCCCGCATCGATCGTCACGTCCAGCTTGGCGTCCTTGAAATAGCCTTTGGCCGCGGGCGTCAGGAACAGCGCTGCCGGTCCCTCGAAGCGCCAGTCGAGCTGGAATTTGATGGGCGTGGTCTGGGCGTGGGCTGGCCCGAAGCTGGTGGCAAGCGCCAGGGAGGCGGCGTGCAGGAAAACCCTTTTATGCATGGAAGCTCCAGAGCGGGAAGGAGAGGAAGAGCGGCAAATCGCGATCATACGAAGCAAAAATGGTGCCGCTAGCGCGAAAAAGTTGCCACATTCCCATTTTCGACGCTCTGGCAGGGCATTCGGGCAGGGGAAATACCCCCGGACCTTGTGGCTTAATCCGCTGATGGGTCTTCCAATGCCCGCTTTTGACGAGATGGTTGCCCGCCGCTACGGGCTGACACTGCGATGGCTGGGCTTTTTGCTGGGCGCTGCCCTGGTGGCGCTGCCAGTGCGCGCCGATCCGTCCACGCCGGCCGAGACGGTGCGCATGTTTTATGCCTGGGTGCTCACGCACCCCACCGTGACCTTGCCATCCAAGAGGGAACGTGGCCAGTTGGCCAAGGTCTTGTCGCCGGCACTGGCCGAATTGCTGCGCAAGGCCTCTGTCACCAACGACCTTTGCGTCAAGGCGGCGCCCAGAGGGTCCAAGCCGGACATCCTTGAAGGCAATCTCTTCGTCGGTAACTACGAGGGCGGGACCGAAGTCGCCTGGACGGAGTTGAGCCACAACGACCACATGGCGGCCATCCAGTCCACCCTTCTGTATGTTGACGTGCACTTTCCCAAGGGCCACAAGAACCGTGCGGTCACCTGGGTCGATCACGTTGAACTGCGCTTTGAGGACAATCGCTGGGTGGTCCACGACGTCACATTCCCCAAAGGGCCATCTCTCACCGCTGCGCTGACGGCATATATCGACAGCGGCATGCAGACCTGCCAGGCCGGCGCACACCGCTGAATTCCCGGTGGCCTTTGCGCCTCAGGAATACGCCGCCCCGGCGGCCGCCAACGCAGTCATATTGACCACCCGCCGCACGGTGGAGGAGGGTGTAAGCACGTGCACCGACCGGGCTGCGCCCAGCAGTATCGGGCCCACGGTGATGCCGTGACCGCCGGTCATCTTGAGCACGTTGAACAGGATATTGGCCGCGTCCAGGTTGGGGCAGATCAGCAGGTTGGCCTCGCCCGAGAGCGAGGTCTCCAGCAGGCTGGCATGGCGTACGCTTTCCGACAGGGCGCTGTCGCCCTGCAACTCGCCATCGCACTCGATTTCAGGCGCCAGCCTGGCGAACAGGTCGCGCGCCTGCCGCATCTTGCGCGCCGGTGCGCGGCTGGACGAGCCATAGTTGCTGTGCGAGAGGAAAGCCACCTTGGGCGGCACGCCGAAGCGGCGCACTTCCCGCGCGGCCATCAGGGCGATGGCGGCCAGAAGCTCGGCATGGGGTTCTTCGTTGACATAGGTGTCGGCGATGAACAGCGTGCGATCGGGCAGCATCAGCGCATTCAGCGTGGCGAAGCCGGGCGCCCCTGGCGCCGGGCCGATCACGTCGCGCACGTGGTTCAGGTGAGCGTCGAACTGGCCGACCAGCCCGCACAGCATCGCGTCGGCGTCGCCCAGCTGCACGGCCAGTGCGCCGATCAGCGTGTTGGAGCGGCGCACGGCCGCCTTGGCTGCCTCGGGCGTCACGCCCTGGCGGCCCATGCGATGGTGGTAGGCCTCCCAGTATTGGCGAAAGCGCACGTCGCTTTCGGGGTTGATGCACTCCAGGTCTTTGCCCAGTTTCATGCGCAGGCCGGCCTTGGCGATGCGCGCTTCGATCACGGCGGGGCGCCCGATCAGGATGGGCTGGGCCAGCCCGTCTTCGATGGCCAACTGTGCGGCGCGCAGCACCCGCTCGTCCTCGCCCTCGGCAAACGCGACGCGCCTTGCAGGCGTGACCTTGGCGGCCTGGAACACCGGCCGCATGATCATGCCGGTCTGGTAGACGAACCGGCTCAAGGTCTGGCGGTAGGCGTCGAAATCGGTGATCGGCCGGGTGGCCACACCCGATTCGGCGGCAGCCTTGGCCACGGCCGGCGCGATGCGCAGGATCAGGCGTGAATCGAAGGGTGTGGGGATCAGGTAGTCGGGGCCGAACAGCAGTTCCTTGCCAGCGTAGGCGCTGGCCACTTCTTCGCTGATGTCGGCCTTGGCCAGGTCGGCGATCTGGCGCACGCAGGCCAGCTTCATCGCGTCGGTGATCTTGGTGGCACCGCAATCCAGCGCGCCGCGGAAGATGTAGGGGAAACACAGGACGTTGTTGACCTGGTTGGGATAGTCCGAGCGCCCCGTGGCAATGATGCAGTCGGGACGCGCGGCCTTGGCCAGCTCGGGCCGGATCTCGGGCTCCGGGTTGGCCAGCGCCAGGATGATGGGGCGGGTGCCCATGGTCTTGACCATCTCCTGCGTCAGCACGCCGGCGGCTGAGCAGCCCAGGAAGACATCGGCGCCCTGCACCGCGTCGGCCAGCGTGCGGGCGCCGGTATTTTGCGCGTAGCGCACCTTGGATTCGTCGTAGCCGCCCTTGCGACCCTCGTAGATGACGCCCTTCGAATCGCAGACGAAGATGTTCTTGCGCGTCGCGCCCAGCCCCACCATCACGTCCAGGCAGGCGATTGCCGCCGCGCCGGCGCCCGAGACCGCAATCTTCACCTGGGCGATGTCCTTGCCGACCAGTTCCAGGCCATTGAGCAACGCGGCCGCCGAGATGATTGCCGTGCCATGCTGGTCGTCGTGGAACACCGGAATGTTCATGCGCTCACGCAGCTTCTTCTCGATGTAGAAGCATTCGGGCGCCTTGATGTCCTCCAGATTGACACCGCCCAGCGTAGGCTCGAGCGCGGCCACGATCTCGATGAGCTTGTCCGGGTCTTTCTGCGCCAGTTCGATGTCGAACACGTCGATGCCGGCGAACTTCTTGAACAGGCAGGCCTTGCCTTCCATCACAGGCTTGCCCGCCAGCGGGCCGATGTCGCCCAGCCCAAGAACGGCGGTGCCGTTGGTGATCACGCCCACCAGGTTGCCGCGCGAGGTGTATTCCCAGGCCAGCGAGGGGTCGGCCTGGATATCCAGGCAGGGATAGGCGACGCCCGGCGAGTAGGCCAGCGACAGATCGCGCTGGTTCGACAAGGGCTTGGTGGGGGCGATTGAAATCTTGCCGCGGGTGGGCTGGCGGTGGTAGTCGCGCGCGGCCTCGCGCAGGGCTTGTTCGGCCTGGGACAACTCGGTGGTCATGCTGGGCTCCTCATGTCGTGACACGGCATCAGGCTACTCCTTTTGGGAGGGCACGGGTTGCGCCAGAACAATATTCGGGGCGGGCCCGGCGCTAGGGTTTCCTGAGGTGGTGGATGGCCCAGATGACGAGGCCGGCCAGCACCAGGCCGCCCAGCAGCCAGCCCTCTGCATCGCGGATCTGACCCAGCACCCGTTCGGCCGTATGGCCGAAAACCCAGCCCACGCCGCCCACCAGCGTGGCCCAGATGACAGCGCCGATGCCGTTGTAGAAGGCGAAGCGGGAAGGGCGCACCTTTGAAGTCCCGATGATGATCGGCCCGGCGATGCGCAAGCCATAGGCAAAGCGCACGCCGATGATCACGGGAGCGTGATAGCGCTCGAGCAGGCGATGCACCCGGTCGGCCTGGCGCGCCACCGAATCCCACTGCGCCAGCACCACTGCCCCGTGACGGCGACCCAGCCAGAAGAAGATCTGGTCGCCCAGAAATCCTGCCACCGCCGCGATCGTCCATACCGCCACGGGATCGAGGTAACCGCTGTGCGCCGCAATGCCGGCCAGCACCAGGATGGTCTCGCCCTCCAGCAGGCAGCCGACAGCCAGCACCCAGTAACCATGGGTGGTGATCAGCGATTGCAGGGAGGCTATATCCAATGTGTTGCCGCCCTGCGCGTCGACTTCACTATGCCGATGCGGCGAGCGGCTGTTTTGCTGCCGTCCAGCGTTGCAACTTTTCGCGTGCCCCGTTGCTCGCGGGATCCATCATGGCGTCGTGGTTGACCCGCTTGGCGCATAGTTCGATCACGTAGCCATTCGGGTCGCGGAAGTAGATCGAGTCGATAAACCCGTGATCGGAGACACCCCGGGTTTCGATGCCCTGGGCCTTTCCCTTCGCCATCATCGTCTGCAGCACCGGCGGCGCCACTTCGAGGGCAATGTGCAGGTCGTAGTCATGCTGCGCCTTGAACTCGAATGGCATGTCGTTGGCCTCGAAGAACGCCAGGTACGAGTCGTCGTCCATGCGATAGAACGTGTGCAGCGTCTGGGTGGCCCGGCCGCTCTTGGTCTCGTTGATCTCCAGCGTGCCCGCCAGCGGCAGGCCCAGAAAATCCTCGTAGAAGTGCCGCGTCTGCTCAGAGTCGCGGCAGCGGTAGGCATTGTGGTGGAGCTTGCGGATCATGCATGTTTCTCCAGCGATTGGCCGCCAGGCCCTAGACAGTCAGCATCGGCTGGCCCTTGAGCGTGGCGCCATAGCCTTCGATGGTCTCGTGGATGGGCTTCCAGTTCTTCAGCGCCTTCATGCGCCCAAGCCAGGCTTTCACGTTCGGGTAGGCCGCGAAATCACTGCCCGTCAGCTCGCCCACGTGAACGAATTCGGCGCAGAAGTAATCCGCGATCGTGATCGTGTCGCCGCACAGATAGGCATTGGCGCCCAGGATGTGGTCGTTCAGCACTTTCAGCCAGCCCTGGGCGCGCTCCTTGCCCCACTGAAGCGTGGCGTCATGGGCCTCGTCGCTGCGGCGTTTGTGAAACGAGAAGATCTGCGGATAGACGAAGCCGTAACAGAAGTCACGGCCCAGTTGCGTATTGACCCAATCCATGCGCTCGTTCACGCGTGCCCGCTTTTGCGGGTCGGTGGGATACAGGGGTGAACCACTCTTTTCAGCCAGATACTTCAGGATGGCCGAGCTTTCCGTGAGGCGGAAGTCTCCGTCCTGCAGCGTCGGTACCAGATGGTTCGGGTTGATCGCCTCGTAAGTCGGCTGGTAGTGCTCGCCGGTGAACAGGTCGACCACCTGCATATCCAGCGCCACGCCGCTTTCGGCGGCGAACATGAGGATGGGGCGGCTGGTGGTGGACGCAGGGTGATAGTAGAGCTTCATTGACAATTCTCCTTGTGGGCAGGCGGGTCGCCGGACACCTTGGTGGCCCCGGCGTCGCGATGGTACTGCTGAACGCGGGCCGGCGCCATGTGCCACGGCAGACAGGGTACGATCACTTGCGCGAAGAAAGTGGGCCAACGCCATGCCGGACAGTACCAACGCATCCCCCCTGTACATCACCATGCACGACAGCGACAACGTCGCGATCGTGGCCAACAATGGCGGCCTGCCGGCAGGCACCGTATTCCCTTGCGGCCTGGCACTTCGCGAACAGGTTCCCCAGGGGCACAAGGTCGCGCTGGTGGACCTGCCCGCGGGCAGCGCCGTGCGCCGCTACAACGTGCCGATCGGCTATGCGCTGAAGGACATCCCGGCTGGCAGCTGGGTGCACGAGCGGTTGCTGAAAATGCCCGACGCCCGCGAGCTGGACAACCTGCCGATCTCCACCGTCAGGCCCGAACCGGCCGTACCGCTGGAGGGCTACACCTTTGAAGGTTTCCGCAACCCGGATGGGTCGATCGGCACGCGCAACATCCTGGCCATCACGCAGACTGTGCAGTGCGTGGCGGGCGTCACCGATTTCGCCGTGCAGCGGATCAAGGCAGAAATGTTGCCCAGATTCCCCAAGGTGGATGACGTGGTGGCTCTGGAGCACGGCTACGGCTGTGGTGTGGCGATCGACGCGCCCGATGCCATCATTCCCATTCGTACGCTGCGCAACATCAGCCTGAACCCCAACTTCGGCTGCGAGGTGATGGTGGTCAGCCTGGGCTGCGAGAAGCTGCAGCCCGAGCGCCTGATGCCGCCCGGCACGATCCCCCTGGTCGACGAGCGCAATGTGGCCGACGTCGGCACCAGCGGTGAAAGCAAGCTCGACGTGGTTTGCCTGCAGGACGACGCGCATGTCGGTTTCATGTCGATGGTCGAATCGATCATGCGGCAGGCAGAAGAACACCTTGAGCGCCTGAACGCGCGTCAGCGAGAGACGGTGCCGGCCAGCGAACTGGTGGTGGGCGTGCAGTGCGGTGGCAGCGACGCGTTCTCTGGCGTTACCGCCAACCCCGCCGTGGGCTTCTGCACCGACTTGCTGGTACGCGCAGGCGCGAGTGTGATGTTCTCGGAAACGACCGAGGTACGCGACGGAATCGACCAGCTCACTTCGCGCGCGACCACGCCCGAGGTGGCGCAGGCGATGATTCGCGAGATGGCCTGGTACGACGCCTATCTCAAGCGCGGCAGCGTCGACCGCAGCGCCAACACGACGCCGGGCAACAAGAAGGGCGGCTTGTCCAACATCGTCGAGAAGGCAATGGGCTCGATCGTCAAATCAGGCTCGGCACCCATCTCCAACGTGCTGGCACCCGGCGAAAAGTTGCGGCACAAGGGCCTGACCTACGCTGCCACGCCCGCCAGCGACTTCATCTGCGGCACCTTGCAGCTGGCCGCGGGCATGAACCTGCATGTATTCACCACTGGCCGGGGCACGCCCTACGGATTGGCCCAGGTGCCGGTGATCAAGGTGGCCACGCGCACCGACCTGGCGCGCCGCTGGCACGACCTGATGGATGTGAACGCGGGCACGATTGCAGATGGCACGGCAACCATCGAGCAGGTGGGCTGGGAACTGTTTCAGCTGATGCTCGACGTGGCCAGTGGCCGCAAGAAGACCTGGGCCGAGCAGTGGAAGCTGCACAACGCGCTGGTGCTGTTCAATCCGGCGCCGGTGACCTGAGACTGACGCCAGCGGGAGAGCTGTCAGCGCAGCACATTGCTGGCTTGCGCCTCCCGCACTAGCCGCTGTGCATCCTCCGGCAGCAAAAACCCTGCGGCCAGCGCGCGGTCGGCGGCTTTGCGTACGGCGTTGACGTAACCCTCGTGCGTTGAATATCGCTCTTCCAGCGACAGCCGCAGATCGCCGCTGGCCATGCGCTCGGCGCGTGACTTGGGGAACGGCACCATGCCGCCCACGTAATTGCAGATCTGCCCCTGATGGAACGGCCGCGCGCCACCGGCGGTAATGTTCCATCCCACGTACGTGCCCAGCGGTGCATCACGCAGTACGACAGGCACCCCCCCGAGCTCATTGCCGTCGGCATCCACCTTCGGCGCGAGCATCGGCAGCACCTGGCGGATGGACGGCACCGCGTTGCCCGCGACGCCCGAGCCGTCGATGGCGACGAATTGCGGGCCCCAGTCGTAATCCAGCACCGGCATGATGAAGTCGGCCTCCGGGACGGTGGAGCGCAACTGCGGCAGCGTGGGGAAGCCCATCGCGAACTTGTTGGCAGGCACCAGCGTGCCAGCGGCCAGCGTGGGCCATTGGCTGGGCGGAGGCTCGATGCCGCGCATCACCCAATTGCGGAAGTGCACGCGCAATGCGTTCACGGTTTCGGTGTGCGGCATCGGGTTGGCCTGGAGCACGCCGGTGCCGTAGTTGTTGCCCGGGCACACAGCACCTGCAGTGGGCAGCCCCGCGCCCGGAACACTGCTGTCGAACCCGCCGGCTCCGCCGCCGTGGTTGCTGGCGGCGATGTAATAGCGGCGCACGTTCGATGGCAGCGGCAAATCCGTGCGCGCATCGGTGCCCACCCATTCGGGTGTGAGCTTCAGCGCCCACACCTCGGCGGCGCCGAAGTGTTCGATGATCTTCGGGCAGGTGCGCGTTGCGGTGCAGCGATCGAGTAGGCCCGCAGCTGGCACACCGCGCACCGGGTCGGGGTGCGGCAGCCACCACTGCGGTCCCTCGCTGCCGGCCTGATACAACTCCAGCACACCATCCGGCTGGGCCCAGCGGAAGTTCAGCGCGATACGGCGCCCGGCAATGATCGGCCACAGGCCGTCGTGCACCTGCTGCTGTGCCTCATCGCGGTTGAAGCCCAGATGCAGCCAGCCGCGCAGGAAGTTGCCCGACTGCGAAACGCCACGACCGATGCTGTGTGTCACCGCGCCCGCGACAGGGTTCGGCGTGCCTGCATCGTCAGCACGTGCCGTCTTGAAGAACATGCCGACGTCGCGCCAGGCAGCGAAGCCCACGCCCAGCACATAGGCATCGGCCGACTTGAAGGTTACCTGGTACAGCTTGCCTGCGTCGAAGCCGTTCTTCAGACAGATCTGCGTAGGGTCTGGCGCGCCGGGAAACGGAATGGCTGCGTCGCACTTGGCCCAGGCCCAGTCTGTCGGCGCGATCGCTGTCTCGCCGATCACCTCGCCGCGCGTCGATTCCGCGACGCGCGAAACGAGCCTTGCCTCCCGCGTATCCAGGCTCATGGGCTTGTACGGCACTGGATTGGTCTGCACGATCAGCGGCTGCGAGTTCGGGCCTGCGCGGTTGACGATGCGGCCCAGGACGTCTCCGGTCACTGGCGAGCCGTCGGCCATGCGCGCGATCGGCAGCTTGAGCCAATGCGGCTGTACCGCCCCGGCGGTCGCGCGTACCGCGGTCGCCCCGGCGTTGTCGCCTTGCCACGCGCTCGTGAGGTCGATGTCGCCATTGGCGCGCTCCGACGCCACGTTGGGTCGGCGGATGCCGCGATTGGGAACCTCGTGCCACATCAGACCGCTGGCGCGCATGAGGTCGACCGGCTTGGTGATCACGAAGGTCGCGATGTAGCGCACCTTGCCGTCCACGTCGCGCGCAAGCTGCAGGTCGTTGATGATCGCATTCGCCGGCGAGGTCGGGTCCAGCTCGCCGAAGGCGCGGCCGGCAACCTGCTCACTGGCGAGGCCGCCCGATTCGGACGCAGGAAGCGGCCGGGTTTCATCGATCACGATGAGCGTGACCCGGGCCTGGGCGAGCGGCGCCGAAAGCGCGCACGCCAACAGCGTCAACACCGCGGAACGTCTGAACATGGAAGGCCTCCTATTGTGCGGTGCATCCTATCTGGCTGCCTCTTCGTGCACAAGCGCGGATGTCCTCGGCCCAGGTGATCCGATGATTTGAAATTCATGGGCACAGCGGCGTGCACACGGGCGAAGTCGTTGTCAGCACACAGGAGAGACCCACCGC
>JANYAN010000241.1 GCA_025361305.1 Burkholderiales bacterium | reverse complement strand
CCTTCACGCCGCGTCCGGCAACGATTCATCCGTGAACGCCCTGCGGTGACTACATTGCTGCCTCATGAGCGGATGGACCGTTCAGGAGACAACGATGGTGTGGCAGCAAATTTACGACCCGCTGGGCGGCATGTTCATGTCGACCTTGCTGGCCGCGGTGCCGGTGGTGGTGATGCTGGTGGCGCTGGGCTTTCTTCATATCAAGGCGCATATCGCCGCTGGCCTGGGCCTGATCGCCGCCTTGCTCGTCGCCGTCTTCATCTACCACATGCCGGCCGGCATGGCCGGCAACGCCGCGCTGCTCGGCGGGCTGACGGGCCTGCTGCCGATCGGCTGGATCGTGCTCAACATCATCTTCCTGCAGCAGCTGCTCGAGCAGAACGGCAGCTTCAAGATCCTGCAAGACTCGCTCTCGGGCATCACCGAGGACCGCCGGCTGCAACTGCTGCTGATCGCCTTCTGCTTCGGCGCTTTCTTCGAAGGCGCCGCGGGTTTCGGCACTCCGGTGGCGGTGACGGCCGGCATCCTGATCGGCCTGGGCTTCTCGCCGCTGGCGGCCTCCGGCCTCTCGCTGATCGCCAACACCGCGCCCGTGGCCTTTGGGGCCCTGGGCACACCGGTCATCACGCTGGCCAAGGTGCACGGCTACGATCTGATGGCCGTGACCGGCATGATCGGGCGCCAGCTTCCCTTCTTCTCGCTGCTGGTGCCGTTCTGGCTGATCTGGGCCTTCGCCGGGCGCAAGGCGATGATGGAGATCTGGCCGGCGATCCTGGTGACCGGGCTCACGTTCGCGATCCCGCAATACCTGGTGTCCAACTTCATCGGCCCCGAGCTGGTCGACATCATTGCCGCGATTGTTTCGATGGTGTCCCTGATCCTGTTCCTGCGGGTGTGGCAGCCGCGCCAGGTCTGGACCTCGACCTCGCTCAAGGGCCACGAGACGGACGGCGGTGAGGCAAAAGCGCCCACCCCGATCGTGCGTCACTCGCGCGCCGACCTGGTCCGTGCCTGGACGCCGTTTGCGATCCTCACCGTGTTCGTATTCATCTGGGGCCTTCCCTCGGTGAAGAATGCCCTCAACAGCCTGTACGCACCGTCGTTCCCGTTGCCGGGGCTGCACAACCTGGTGGAGAAGATGCCACCCGTTGTGGCCAGGCCGACCAAGGAAGGCGCTGTCTACGTGCTGGGGCTGCTGTCGGCCACCGGCACCGGCATCCTGCTGTCGACCATCGTCGGCGCGCTGATCATGAAGTACAAGCCGCTGGAAATCGTGCGGACATTCTTGCGCACGCTGTGGCTGGTTCGCTATTCGCTGCTGACGATCGTGCTGATGCTGGCCCTGGGCACGCTCACCCGCTATTCCGGCACCGACACCACTCTGGGGCTGGCGTTCGCCAACACCGGCGTGCTTTACCCGTTCTTCGGCACTTTGATGGGGTGGATCGGCGTCGCAATGACGGGCTCGGATACAGCCTCGAACGTGCTGTTCGGCGGCATGCAGAAGGTCGCGGCCGACCAGCTCGGCCTGTCGCCGAACCTGATGGGCGCGGCCAACAGCTCGGGCGGCGTGATGGGCAAGATGATCGACGCCCAATCCATCGTCGTCGCCTCGACAGCCACGCGCTGGTTCCATCACGAAGGCGACATCCTGCGTTATGTATTCTTCCACTCCATCGCCCTGGCCTGCCTGGTCGGCCTGCTCGTGACGCTGCAGGCCTATGCCTGGCCCTTCACGCTGATGGTGGCGCGGTAAGCCTGAGACACAGCGCGGGCAGGAAGTGCCGTGGGTGGTGGCGATGTCTGGTTGAACCGCGGCAACAGGTATCCCGTCGCGTCCCTAGCCGAACAAGCCAACTGGCTTGCGCCGCTCCATCCCCGGCAGCACCTGCGCAAGCTGCGTGTCACCCAGCCTGAAGTTGCGCTCCAGCACGTCCGCGACAATGTCGCGAAAATCCGTGGTGACGGCCAGGTCACGGCCTTCGTAGAGCGAGGCCGTGTCCAGCCCTGGCCAGCCACCGAAAACCTGGCCGCCCCGCACGCCGCCGCCCATCACCCACGCGACGTTGCCGTGGCCATGGTCTGTGCCATTGGTGCCGTTCTGCTTCACAGTGCGCCCGAACTCAGACATGACCAGGATGGTGGTCTCCTGCAGATGGTCGCCCAGGCCCCGTGCCAGCGCGTCCAGCCCCTGCGCCAACAGGGCGAAGCGATTGGCCAGCTGGCCCTTGCCGCCGCCCTGGTTGGCGTGAGTGTCCCACCCACCGATGGGAACGAAGGCCAGACGAATGCGGGAGTCGCGCGCCATCAGCTGACCGAGCCGGCCGGTGTCGTGCGAAAGGCCGTTCAGTGACAGCGCACCGACGTCCGCCTTCGGGTCATCGCTCGCCAGCTTGTCCATGATCTCGCCGCGCGTCGCGGTGGCTTCCCGCACAGCCACACTCAGCCGGTCGTCGCCGGCATAGAGCTGTCCGAACGCCGCGGCGAGTTCAGGCCGGTCAAGGCTGCCACGGGCAACGGCCGCAGCGCCCGCCGCGAGCGAGGCGACTGCCGCCTCGCCGGAGAATATCCGCGGCATGGTCGGGCCGAGGTTGAGTGCTTGCAGGCGCTGCGATGCAGGAGTGGGATGCGGGCCGGACAGCACTGCGGCCAGTCGGTTCATCCATCCGTCGGGCGTGGTCTTGCGGCCCGGCGTCGCCGACTCCATGTAGTCCTGCGCGTCGAAGTGCGAGCGGGTCGGATCAGGCGAGCCGCTGGCGTGGATAAAGGCCAGCTGCTTCTTTTCCCAGTAGGGCAGCATGGCTTCGAAGGCGGGATGAAGGCCGAATAGTTTGTTCAGCGGGAACAGGCCGCCGGCCTCACCGGGCCTGGCGATCGCGATGGTGGCGCGCTCCTGGTAGTAGGCGTTGTCGCCATGGGGCACGACCAACGAGAGGCCATCCATCGCGCCGCGCAGCATCACCACGACGAGCCGGGCTTTCGGCGCGCCCGAGTTGCCGGATGCCGTCTGCGCCCGAACGACCTGGATCGCACCCAGGCCGCCCAAAGCCGAGGCACCCGCGAACTTCAGGATCCCGCGGCGGGCACATTGATGTGGGTTCATGGTCATGCCTTCCGACGAGCCGCCTCTAGGAAGGCATGCGCCCCCTCGGGGGGCAGAGAACGAATGTGAACGTGGGGGCTCATGTTTCTCTCCTTCAGCGCCGCATCATCCCCGGACTTGCGAGCACCAACGCCACGGCCGTCGCCGGATCGTCGCGCCGCTGCGCCACCAGATTGCGGGTGGCCGGTGTGACGAGGGGGCCGAGCTGGCCCATCAACTCATCCGCGCCGATGCCGCCCGTCAGGCGTTCCGGGCCGAGACGGCCGCTGGCGACTCGCGTCGCGAAATCGAGGCGCTTGTTCAGGCCGTCGGGGCTGAGCCACGCACTTTCGGTGTTCTTGTAGCCGTCAGGCGTCTGGCACCCGAACAGGGGCATGCCTTGGGCGGCAAGATTGCTGGCAAGCGGCAGCACGTTGGAAATGCCGTAGCCACCGGCCCGCAGTGTGGACAGCACGTAGTGATAAGGCGTCTTGAACTTGTTACCGACGTTGTCTGCCGCCCAGAAGGCATCGCTCTGGAAGAGGGCGCGCAGCACAGGGACGATCTGCCCGTCCTCGGCCAGGAAAACCTGCGCGAGCTTGTCCACCAGGGCCTTGTCCGGCTGGTCGCTGACGAAGTACTGTGCCAGCTTGAACGAGATATGCCGCGCCGTCGCCGGGTGCCGCGCGAGGAGGTCGAGTGCGAACTCGCCTTCTGACTGGCCGGCCGGGGCGATGCGATGACCCAGCCAGAGCTTCTCGCCCTGGTCGTGCGCGCGGTTGTTGAACCAGAAGCCGGGAATCCGGTCGGCGCGGCCCGGCGCCACCACCTGCACCGCGGGCACCGCGCCGGGCAGGCCCTGCGGCCGCAATGGAACGAAAGTCCAGCCAGTAAGAATGCGCGCGAGCTGGGTCACGTCCTGCTGCGAATAGCCGGCGTCCACGCCAAGGGTATGCAGCTCCATCAACTCGCGCGCGTAGTTCTCGTTCAGGCCGCGGCCACGCGACTCGCCCTGCGGGCCGATGCTCGACCAGTTGTCCAGGTAATACAGCATCGCCGGATGATGGGCCGTGGCCCCGAGCAGGTCGCGCAGGCGCCCCATGGCAAACGGGCGGATGGCGTATTGCTCGTAGTGGCCAACCAGGACGCGCATGTAGTTCTTGCCCTGGTACACGTTGAAGTGGTTAAACCAGAAATCCACCATCACTTCCTCGAGCTGCCGGGGGCTCTCCAGCGCGCGCAACAGGCGCGACTCGTATGCCGGCGTCTGCCAGGAGCGCAAGTAGCGGCCGAGCGGAGTGCCCTGCGTGCGCTGCGCGGGCTGCCCGGCCTCCATCTGCGCCGGTCCGTCGCCGATTTGCATCGTCTGGGCGACGGACACCGTGAGGTTGTTTTGACGGACGAGCTCGGTGAACTCGCGCAGGACGCCGATCGGGTCGGCGTCGACGAAGCGTGACTCGTTCAGCCTGGCCGCGAGACTGGCCGGCAGCGCCCGCTCCTGCGGCTGCAACTGCTGCTCAATCCAGGCCCGCGGATTGCCGGCGACCACCTGCAGGTCACCGGGGCGCGGGCCAAAGCCCAGGCGGTTGAGCACATGAGCTGCGGCCTGTTCGCCACTCAGCACCGGCCTGCCGGTCTCGGCCGAAAACGTGGACGCCGCAGGACTGGCGATGCCCAGGGCAGCAGCGGTGGACTGTAGCAGTCGGCGGCGGTTGATCATGAGGTGGGCCTGTCACAAAATCGGGCGGTGTCGCAAGGATAAGCCGATCCGTGTAACCGGTGTGTTTCCGTCGCCACCGCTTTCGCCTTCCAGCGTAAACCGCGCGTAAAGGATGCCAGAAAAACTGCCAACCTACCCGATCAACTCCGCGAATCGCGCCAAGTCGACATTGCCGCCGCTGATAAGCACGCCCACCCGCAATCCTTCCAGCTCAATGGCTGCATGCATTGCCGCCGCGAATCCCAGGCAACCGGTCGGCTCGACGACGAGCTTCATCCGCTCCGCGAAAAAGCGCATGGCCGCCACCAGCTGGTCGTCGCTGGCCGTGAGGACATCGTCGACGTCACGGCGGATCACCGCGAACGTGTGGTGCCCCAGGTGCTGGGTCTGGGCACCGTCGGCGATGGTGCGCGGCGTATCGATATGGACGATCTGGCCCCGGCGCAACGACTGGCGTCCATCGTCGCCCGCCTCGGGTTCGACACCGTACAGCTTGCAGCGCAGCGACAGCACACGCGTGGCCAGCGCGGTGCCGCTGAGCAGGCCGCCGCCGCCCAGCGGCACCAGCAACATGTCGAGTTCGCCCACTTCTTCGAACAGTTCCTTCGCTGCCGTGCCCTGCCCGGCCATCACGTCCGGATGATCGTACGGCGGGATCAGCGTCATGCCGCGCTGCTGCGCCAGCTCCCGCGTCAGGGCTTCGCGGTCTTGCGTATATCGGTCGAAGCGGATCACCTGCGCTCCGTAGCCCAACGTGGCATCGACCTTGGGCTGGGGCGCGTCATTGGGCATCAGCACCACGGCCGGCATGCCCAGCACGCGGGCCGACAGAGCGATGGCCTGGGCGTGGTTCCCCGATGAAAAGGTAATCACGCCGGCACGACGCTGCTCGTCGCTGAATTTCGACAGTGCATTGAAGGCGCCGCGAAACTTGAAGGCCCCCATGCGCTGGAGGTTCTCGCACTTGAAAAAAAGCTGGGCACCCAGCATCGCATCGGCGGTGGCGCTACGCAGTACCGGTGTGCGGTGGGCATGGCCTTTCAATCGCGCCGCGGCAGCGATGACGTCGTCATAGGTTGGCAGGGTCAACATGGCCACAGCTTAGCCGCGATCGGCGCCGGCGCGCCAGTATTCGTAGGCCCATGCGGTGGTGAAACCGGCCCGGCGGTACAACGCCTGCGCACCGTTGTTGGCCGCCTCGACCTGGAGATACGTGCGCTGCACGCCGCGCTGCATCGCCAGCCGGCCGAAAGCCGCCAGAATTCCTCCGGCCATGCCTCTGCCCCGGTAACCGGGGAGGGTGCGCATGCCATGAACACCGACCCAGCCATGGCTGAAACAGGCCGCACCTACCGCCACGGTGCGACCGTCGGCGCTTACGCTGGCATAAACAGACGATCGGGAGCGGCTGAGCACGCCTACCCGGCAGGCGCCGTCGACCGGATCGAAGCCCTCGCCCAGGAAGACTGCGGCCCATGCATCGCCGGGTTCAGCCGACAAGTCCACTCCCGTGCGGTCCGAGAACGCCGACATCGCGTTGGTGCTGCCCGTTTGAACCAATGACGGCTTCGACGTGCTGAATTGGCGCCCGCGCAGCAGGTCGCGCATCGCGTCAAAACTTCCCGTGCATGGCAATCGAAACACCGTGGGCCTGCCCTGCGCTGCGTACCGGGCCTCGATGACCGGCACCACGCCCAGATCGGGCGGGCAGTGATGGAGCGGTGCCGCGCTGTGGGCACGGCCAACAGTGCCGGGGTCCAGCGCCAGCAGCCAGTCGCCGATCTGGTCCGCGGCCTCGGGCGGAACTGCTGCCAGTGTTGCCCGTTCAATCGATTCGATGTCGTCTTGCATTGCCAGAAGAATGGGTGGAGGAAGTTCCAATGGTAGCCAGGCGGCGAGGGCACACCGGCTGCACAATCGCCCCATGCGTGCCCTGCTCGTCACATTCTCCTGGCAGGAACTGCGCCATCATCCCTGGCGCAACGCCGCGGCGGTTCTGGCCGTGATGCTGGGCGTGGCTCTGGCGTTTTCGGTTCACCTGATCAATGCGTCGGCGCTGAGCGAATTTTCCAGCGCTGTGCGCTCGACCGGTGGCCAGCCCGACCTGGAGCTGCGCGCCGTACAGGCTGGCTTCGACGAGTCGTTGTTCGCGCGCGTGGCCACCGATCGGCAAGTGGCGGTGGCCAGCCCCGTGCTGGAACTCGCGACACTGGCGATCACGCCGGGCGGCGAGCGCAAAAGCCTGCGTGTCGTGGGCATCGACGCGCTGCGGGTTGCCGCAGTGGCGCCGGGATTGATGCCGGTGCCTGCGGTGGGGGGGGACCGGTTCTCGCTGTTCGCGCCGGACACGGTGTTCCTCAATCCTGCCGCGCGCCAGCTATGGCCGGGCAACTCGCTGCCGCTGCAGAGTGGCCTGCAACTGCGTGAAGTGCAGGTGGCCGGCCATGTGGCGGCAAGCGGCACGCCGCTGGCCGTGATGGACATCGGCGCTGCCCAGGATCTGTTTGGGCGCGGCGGCCAGCTGTCGCGCATCGACCTGCGGCTTCGTCCCGGCACCGACCGGGAACAGCTGCTGCGCACGCTGCAGCTGCCAGCGGGCGTCACGGCTGCGGAGCCGGGCGACGCAGCGCTGCGCGTGAGCAATCTGTCGCGCGCCTATCGCGTCAACCTCACGGTGCTGGCGCTGGTGGCGCTGTTCACCGGCGCATTTCTCGTCTACTCGGTGTTGTCGCTCAGCGTCGCGCGCCGCGCCCAGCAATTCGCCCTGCTGGGCGTGCTGGGGCTGACAGCGCGCGAGCGGCGCACGCTGGTGCTGGCCGAGTCGATCGTACTGGGTGCCATCGGCAGTGTGGCTGGCGTCGCCTTGGGCACCGGCCTGGCAGCGATGGCACTGCAGTGGCTGGGCGGTGATCTGGGAGGCGGCTATTTTCCCGGCGTGGCGCCGGCATTGCAGTGGAATGGCGCAGCTGCCCTGGCCTACGCAGCGCTCGGCGTCGCCGCAGCAGCCGTGGGCGGCTGGCTACCGGCGCGCGCGGCACAGGGCCTGCCGCTGGCGCAGGCTCTCAAAGGCCTGGGTGCCGCGCCACCTGGCGCGCACCGCCATGGCCTGGGCCTGCTGCTGATGAGCGGGGGTGCACTGCTGGCGCTGGTACCACCGGTGTACGGAATCCCACTG
>JANYAN010000290.1 GCA_025361305.1 Burkholderiales bacterium | reverse complement strand
CCTTTGGTGTAGTAGCTCACGGTGGCGTTGGGTGTGTTTTCATCCTGCCGGTAGTACTTGATCCAGGCATCAAAACTGGCCTGGGCGACGGACTGCACCAGCCGCCCCGGCGTCTGCATAACCTGGTTGATGGTTTTGTTCAGCAGCTTCAGGTAGCCCGCGTTGTCCAGCAAACCGGCGCGGCGCAGCAGCAGGTCGTCGTAGTAGCTGGTAAAGCCCTCAAAAAACCAGAGCAACTCGGTATAGTTTTCGTGCTCGTAGTGGTAGCTTTCAAACTCTGCGGGGCGCAGGCGTTTGACGTTCCAGGTGTGGAAGTACTCGTGGCTGATCAGGCCAAGGAGCGTGATGTAGCCATCGCCCGGGCGCAACTCGCCAAGGCGCGGCAGATCGCGTCGCGCGGCGATCAGGGCAGTGCAATTGCGGTGCTCGAGTCCACCGTAACCATCATCCACGGCGTTGATCATGAACAGGTAGTTCCTGTGCAGCGGCCGGCTGCGCGAGCGAGTGCCGGCGGCTGGCGGGGCGTGCCAGAAACGGATTTCGGTCTCGCAGATCTTCTGCACGTCAGCCAGCATCCTGTCGCCGTCGAAGGCCTCGGTTGCGCCTGCGACGACAAGCCGGTGAGGCACGCCCCCGGCCTTGAAGTCCCCGTGCCAGAACACGCCCATTTCTACCGGGCAGTCAACCAGTTCGTCGTAGTCGGCTGCCAGATAAATACCGAAGCCACGCTTGTCGACCCTCGTGGGTGCCAGCCCCGTTGCCACACGCCAGCGAAGTGTCTCCTTGCCACTGACCAGTTCGAGCGCGTGAGGTGCGCCCTCCTGGCCGTGAACCCTCAGGCAAAGGCTGGTGCCGTTAAAGAAACCGCGCTGCGCGTCCAGCCACGCCGTGCGTACGGAATGATCGAACGCATAGACCTCGTACCTCAGGACCAGCGGCGCCCCCGGCATGCAATCGATTTGCCAGTTGCACTTGTCCAGCTGGCGTACGGCGACAGCGCGGCCTGCCTGGCTCGCCGCCAGACATTGCAGGTGGCGGGAAAACTCGCGAACCAGATAGCTGCCGGCGATCCAGACCGGAAGCGAAACCTGCTGTTGCGCGGCCGGTTTCGCGATGGTCAGGCTGACAGCGAACAGATGGGCATGCAGGTCGCCCAGGGCGACGCGGTAATGGAGGCTGGCGCGGCGCGCGGGCGGACTTGTTGGCACGGATGGAAGCGGCTGCGCCGCCAGGTCAGGATGAGGGGTTCATTTGGCGTCGAGCAGCTTCTCGATCTGCGGTGTGCCGATGGCGCCGGGCACCCGCGAGCCATCGGCGAACACCATCGTGGGCGTGCCGGTGATCTTGTACTTGCGGCCAAACTCGACGTTTCTCGCCAAGGCAACAGCATCACAGCTCGCCGGGGCCGCGGCGGTGGGCACGTCGCGCACCATCCAGTCCAGCCAGGCCTTGCCCCGGTCCTTCTGGCACCACAGGTTGCGCGATTTCTCGCTGGAATCGGGCCCGAGGATGGGGTAGAGGAACAGGTAGACGGTGACGTTGTCCACTTTTTGCAGGTCCCGCTCGAAGCGCTTGCAATAGGGGCAGTTCGGGTCTTCGAACACGGCGACCTTGCGCTTGCCGTTGCCCCGCACGATGGTGAACGCATCCTTGAGCGGCAGACTGTCAAAACTGATGGTCATCAATTTGTCGACCCGCTCTTCAGTCAAATTGCGGTGCAGGCGCAGGTCCATGAGCTGGCCCTGAATCAGGAAATTGGCCTCGGAATCGGTGTAGAAGATGTCATTGCCGACCCTCACTTCGAACAGGCCAGGCATCGATGTCCTGGAAACCTCGTCGACCTTCTGGATTTGCGTGAGCCGCTCGGCCAGGTTCTTGCGGATCGCAGCTTCCTGCGCGTGCAGGTCAAAGGAGGCGACCAGTGCGGCCACTGAGAGGACGGCCCGCAGCGCTCGATCGAACATTGTCATTGTCATTCCAGGTTGCATCTCTTCATGTTGTCAGCCCCATGGCCCGCCGCGCAGCCCAGCGCTTGACCGGTCCACTGCGATCGAATCCCCTCATGCCCCAGCCACGCAGGTAGGCCCAGGGTTGCGCGTCACGATCGAACATCTGCTGCAGTCCGTCAGTGGTTGCACCCATCGCCACCAGGCCCGCTTTGCGCGCCCGCTCGTACCGGCGCAACAGCTTCTCGTCGCCAACCCCTCGCCAGTTTTCGCGCCGACTCACCACTGCGGCAAGTTCTGCCGCGTCGGCCAGCCCGAGATTGAGCCCCTGGCCGGCCAGCGGATGGACCGTGTGCGCCGCATCGCCAGCCAGCGCCCATCCAGGCCCGCACCAGCGGTCGGCGCGAGCCAGCTGCAACGGCCAGCAGGCGCGCTCGCTGGTCAGTGTGGCTTTGCCGAGCACTGCATGGCTGGCTGCGGTCACTCGCGACTCGAACTGCCTTGATTCCAGTTCCAGCAGGGATTGAGCGCGCGGCTCACGGACTGACCACACAATGGCCACCGAGTTCCCGTCATCCGGCCCTCCGAGCGGAAGAAAGGCCAGGATGTCGCCATCTTGAAACCATTGTCGTGCGACATGGCCATGGTTATTTTCACAGTGCAGGCGTGCGGCGATTGCCCGTTGCGGATAGGGTGTGGCGTCGAACTGGACGCCGAACTCGGCCCGGGTGGCGCTGGCCTTGCCTTCGCAAACCACCGTGAGCGCTGCGGGCTGCGCCTCGGGCAGCCATTGGACCATCGACTGAAAGCGCAGCGCCTCGGCCAGCCGGTCCTGCAATGCGACGACGTCGACAATCCACGCCAGCGCCGGCACGTTCTGGGCCGCCGCGCTGAAATTGACTTCGCCACCTTCGTCACCCCGGATCTGCATTGCCTTGACCGGGGTCGCATGCGGATCGCCTGGCCAGGCACGCAACTGTTCGAGCAGCAGCTTTGACGCCGAATTGAGCGCGTACGCCCGCACGTCACCCGCCGAGCTCGCTGGGCCATCGGGATGGGCCACGAGACCGACATTCAGCCGCTCGCGCGCCAGCAGCAATGCCAGTGTCCGGCCGACAATGCCGGCGCCACGGATGCACACATCAATAGGAAGCGCCATGAGGGGATTGTAGAAGGCGGGCACAATTCCGGTTCGCGCCCTTCCAGGACAGACCCGCCCCGACCATGAACAACTCGCCGCCAGACCTGACAGCCCGCATTGCCCGCCTGTTCGTCTATCCCGTCAAGTCATGTGCCGGCGTGGAGCTGACCGAGTCCGTCCTGACGGAAACCGGGCTCGACCTGGACCGGGCCTGGATGGTTGTGGATGAGTCGGGTCAGTTCGTGAGCCAGCGCGAACTGCCGCGCATGGCGCTGGTGCGGCCGCAGCTCAAGCATTTCGAAGTCATATTGCGCGCCCCAGGCATGCTGGCCCTGCATCTGGCGATTGACGCCGTGGAGCAGCCGGCCACGGTGCGCGTGTGGGACGACACGGTTTCCGCCTACGACATGGGGGACATCGCAGCACAATGGTTCAGCGACTTTCTGGGCGTACGTACGCGTCTGGTGCGCTTCGACCCGGAATGCCGGCGGCTGTCCGATCCCAAGTGGACGGGCGCCGTGCAAGCGCCGAACCAGTTTGCCGATGGCTATCCGATCTTGTTGACCAGCGCGGCTTCGTTCCAGGGGCTCAATGACAAGCTCGTTGCGTCCGCCGCCCAGGCCGTCGGGATCGAGCGCTTCCGGCCCAACATCGTGCTTGCAGGCCTCGAGGCGCATGACGAAGACCGACTGGGCGACATCGTCATCGCTGCCGACCAGGAAGTGCGTCTGCGTCCGGTCAAACCCTGTGCGCGCTGCATCATTCCCAATGTCGATCCGGCCACAGGGCAAAGCAGCCCGCAGGTGGGCGACATGCTTCAAACGTATCGCAGCGACATGCGAGTCGGCGGTGCGGTGACATTTGGCATGAATGCCATCGTGCTGGGTGGGGCGGATCAGGTCCTGCGCGTGGGGCAGACCGTCACGGCGGACTGGAACTTCGGTTAGCGGCCGGAAATGCCAGTGCTGCGTCCCTGGGCAGTCCGCTGTCGTATTCGCCACCGGGCAGCACGGAGTCGAAATCCAGTGGCGCCGGCTCGGTGACTTCAGGTGCCAGGAAGCGGATCGGACGGCGCGTGCGCGACGACATGCTGCCCAGCAATGTGCTCAGCGCCTCGACCACATCCGAGGCCTCCAGCGATCGTTCCTCCAGCAACACGGCGGCGATATGGAACTGCAGCGTTACATCCGGCTTGAGTCCCTTGAGCGGCATCAGACCGGCCGCGATGAGCCGGGCCGCGCGGTCGGTCACGGCGGTGCGGGTGTTCGCGCCTTCCAGAATCAGCCCGAACCGGGCCTCGCCAACCCGGCTCACGGTGTCGACATCACGCACGACCCGGCGCAACTTGATCACCGTGCGCAGCAGGCTTTGCTCGGCCACGGCCGCGCCATGGTAGTCCTTGATGCGGGAATAGTTGACCAGGTCGATGAGGACCACGGCAGCGTTCTCCCGGTCGCGCTTGTAGCGCGAGACGACCTGGCGCAGCCGGTCGTGGAACAGGTGCGGCGCCAGCAGGCCGGTCAACGCATCCTGGCTGGACAACGCCAACTCGCGGATCTGGGCGCCATGGCGTTCGCGCGAACGCAGGTTCACGGCCACCAGCAGCAATGGCACCTCGATGGCCATCGCCACGACAACGGCGTACTGGGTTCCGAATGACACCGGCAGGAGACCGTAAAGGCGCAGCAGCGCCATCGCGACGGCCACCGTGAGCGGGACGAAAGCAAACAGCACCCAAAGGCCTACCGCATCACCCCGCCGCCAGGCGGCGAATGCAATCCACATGTTGATCACCGCCGATCCGGCCAGGTATGCAGCCATCATCGCCAGGCCGACTGACCTGGCGATGAAGGGATATGCAACGGCCAGACCAATCCCCCCCAATCCTGTTACGTAGACAGCCTTGTCGGCCAGCGGGTAGCGGGCCGAAATTCCGGTGACGTTGCGTACGAACAGCAGCG
>JANYAN010000076.1 GCA_025361305.1 Burkholderiales bacterium | reverse complement strand
ATCTTGGCCGCCACCGTGCGGTCGCCGATGTTGCTGTGGATTGCATATGCGAAGTCGACAACCGTGGCGCCGCGCGGCAGGGCCATGATCTGGCTCTTGGGTGTGAACACGTAAACCGCGTCCGGGAAAAGGTCGATCTTGACGTGATCCCAGAACTCGGCCGCGTCGCGCGTCTCGTGCTGGATGTCCAGCAGCGACTGCAGCCACTGGGTGCCCAGCCGGTCGGACCCATCGCCGTCCAGGCGGCTGGCCTTGTACAGCCAATGGGCTGCGACGCCCGATTCGGCCACCAGATGCATGGCCTCGGTGCGCAACTGGAATTCGACATTCACCCCCGACGGCCCCACCAGCGTGGTGTGCAGCGACTGGTAACCGTTGACCTTGGGGATGGCGATATGGTCCTTGAACTTGCCGGGCACTGGCTTGTACATCTGGTGCAGCAGGCCCAGCGCGGTGTAGCAATCGATCACCGCCGGCACGATCACGCGGAAACCGTAGATATCGGTCACCTGGGCGAAGCTGAGGTGCTTTTCGTCCATCTTCCGATAGACAGAGAAGAGGGTCTTCTCCCGGCCGGAGATGCGCACTTGCATGCCGGCGGATTCGAACGCCCCCTCCACCTCGCGCTGGACCTTCTGTATCAGGTCGCGGCGGCGGTTGCGGGCCTTGGTCACGGCCTTGGAAAGGATGGCGTAGCGCCATGGCATCAGGTGGCGGAACGACAGATCCTGCAGTTCGCGATAGGTCTGGTTCAGACCAAGCCGGTGCGCGATGGGCGCGTAGATTTCCAGGGTCTCGGACGAGGTACGCGCCCACTTCTCGCGCGGCACGTCGTTCAATGTGCGCATGTTGTGGGTGCGGTCGGCCAGCTTGACCAGGATGACCCGGACATCGCGGGCCATGGCCAGCAGCATCTTTCGGAACGACTCGGCCTGGTTCTCCTCGCGGGTGTTGAACTGCAGCTTGTCCAGCTTGGTCAGGCCGTCCACCAGTTCGGCCACGGGGAGGCCGAAGCGCTCGATCAGCTGGGGTTTGGTGACGCCGCAATCCTCGATCGCGTCATGAAGCAGGGCCGCCATCAGCGCCTGGGCATCGAGCTTCCACTCGGCGCACTGCGATGCAACGGCGATCGGATGCGTGATGTAGGGCTCTCCGCTGGCGCGGATCTGGCCCAGGTGTGCCTCGTCCGCGAAGCGATAGGCCTTGCGGACCTGCTCGATCTCGGCCGGCTCGAGGTAGTCCAGCCGGGCCGTCAGCGCGGCAAAGCTGGCCGCCGCCGCGTTGGCTGCTGCCGGGCTGGGCTTGGCAGCAGCGACCGGCCGTTTGCCCTTGCCAGTGGGTGAATCCACAACTTCACTCATGGCCTAACTGTAGCGTGCGCACGCCATCGCTGAGTTCGCCATTGAAAAAGCACCGCTAGGCGGTGCTTTTCAGGGGGTAAATGAGCTGTTGGATCAGCCGGGCACTTTCTTCAGCATTTCGATACCAATCTTGCCTGCGGCGATCTCGCGCAGGGCAGTCACGCCGGGCTTGTTCTTGCTTTCGATCTTGGGGGCATGGCCCTGGCTGAGCATCCGGGCGCGGTAAGTGGCGGCCAGAACCAGCTCGAAACGGTTCGGGATTTGTTGCAGGCAGTCTTCAACGGTGATGCGGGCCATGGAGTTCTCCGGGGAATACTCAGGTGATTTTGAGGGCTTTGAATGTGTCGGCTCGGGCGCGGCCTTGCGCCGAGAACTTGAGCCGCTGGGCATGAACAATCGCTTTCAGGTCGAACAGCGCTCGCTCAAATAGCTCGTTGATTATAACGAAATCGAATTCCCGCACCTGGGCCATCTCTATTTCGGCGTTTTTCAGGCGCAGATCGATCACTTCGGGCGAGTCCTCACCACGCCGCTCGAGCCGGGCGCGAAGCTCTTCGAAGCTGGGGGGCAGGATGAAGATCAGCACGGCGTTGGTAAAGATCCGCTTGATCTGCAAGGCGCCCTGGAAGTCGATTTCCAGGATCACGTCTGCACCCTGGGCAATGCGTTCCTCGATGGCCCTGCGGGAGGTGCCATAGCGCTGGCCATGGACATGGGCCCATTCGACAAAGGCGCCGGCCAGCACCATCTGGTCGAACTCCAGCTCGGGCACGAAGAAATACTCGCGGCCGTGCTTTTCCTGGCCGCGCGGAGGCCGGGTGGTGTGGGAGACCGACGGCTGCACCCGCGAATCCAGCTCCAGCAGGGCCTTGACCAGGCTGGACTTGCCGGCGCCGCTGGGCGCGGCGACGACGAAAAGGTTACCGGGGTAGTCCATTGGCAGATTATTCGATGTTTTGCACCTGCTCGCGCATCTGCTCGATCAGCACCTTCATGTCCACCGAGATGCGTGTCAGCTCCAGCGCGGCAGATTTCGAGCCCATCGTATTGGCTTCGCGGTGCAGTTCCTGGATCAGGAAGTCGAGCCGTTTGCCGACCTCGCCGCCCTTCTTGACCAGCCGTTCGATCTCGTCGAGGTGCGACTCCAGCCTCGTCAGTTCTTCGGCCACATCGATGCGGATCGCGAAGGCGGTGGCTTCTGTCAGGGCCCGATCCTGGGCCGCCTCGGGCAGTGTGGCCCCATCGGCCAGGGCCATGGCCTCCTTCCAGCGCTCAAGGAAGCGCGCGCGCTGCTGCTCCACTAGCTTGGGCACCAGGGGCCGTGCCTGCACCGCCAATGCTCGCAGCTGCTTCAGGTGGCCCAGCAGCATGGTGGCCAGGCGAGCGCCCTCGCGTTCGCGCGCGGCCATCAGGGCCTTGAGGGTCTCGCCCATCAGATCGGTCAGCGCGGCGCCCCAATCGACCTCGGTGCGATCCTCGGTGGTGCCCAGGCGAATGATGTCGGCTACGCTCAGCGCTCGCGCATCGGGCAGCCAGCTGCGCACCGCGTCCTGCATGGCGCCGAGCCGCTGCAATGTGCGGGCCGGGGGCTCCCGCAGCGCCTCGCCGACGGGCGATTCGACGCCAGCGCGCACTTCGACCTTGCCGCGCTTGAGTTGCGCGCCAATCATCTCGCGCAGTGCCGGTTCGTGCTGCCGCAGCTCCTCGGACAGACGGAAGGTAAGGTCGAGAAAGCGGCTGTTGACCGAGCGAATCTCAAGCCCCAGGCGGGCCGCCGCTGAAGCCTTGGTTTCCTGCGCGGCCGCGCCCCAGGCCCCGCCCTGCTGGGCGCTTGCGTAGCCGGTCATGCTGTAAACTGCCATTGAGGTGGGGTCTTTCCAACGGTTCGTGCGGGATAGCGAGAATAACCGGCTTGCCGGACGGCCCTACATTCTTAAATTATGTCAAAGGTCAAACCAGCGCCGTTGCCGCCCGATACCGTGATTGGTGGCTACCGCGTGGTGCGCAAGCTGTCATCCGGGGGGTTCGGCGTTGTTTACCTCGCGGTGGACAACGAAGGCCAGCAGGTCGCGGTCAAGGAATACCTGCCCTCGTCGTTGGCCACCCGTTCGCCCGGTGAATTGCTGCCGCAGGTGCAGCCCGAGAAACTCTCGCTGTACCGCCTTGGCCTGAAAAGCTTCTTCGAGGAAGGCCGCTCGCTGGCCCAGATTTCGCATGCCTCGGTGGTGAGCGTGCTGAA
>JANYAN010000071.1 GCA_025361305.1 Burkholderiales bacterium | reverse complement strand
GTCGAACCCCGAGTCCCTGTCCTCTTCCTTGGCCCGTTCGTCGTCGAAGCCCAGGGATTCCATTTTGTTGGCGAAGTAGGTCATGGCGTCCAGGCCGTACAGCACGCAGCCACGATAGATCGAACCGGTGGGGTTGCGAATGCCGACGGTCCATTTGCTGACGCCACCCGTCGACTCGCGGCAGGCGACCTGAAAGGCCTTGACAACCTTGTCGTCGTCCTTTGCCACTGCGGCACCCTTGATCAGGTTGGTAACGCCTTGCATGCACCGCTCTCCTTCGGTCGAGGGGGCATTGTGGACCATAAGGCCCGGCACCTCAAGAGGGGTGGCTACTCATTGCGGAATCAAGGGTTTGCCAGTGCGTCTCGTGCTCGCCATCGCGCTCGGCCCGCGCATCGTGGTGCGCGCGCAGGGCTTGCGCTGCCTTGTGATACGAGCAGTCGCTGGCGTCGCGGAACGCGGCCACGGTGCGTTGCAGTTCGTCGATGATGCGGACATCACGTCGAACGAATGCCTTCGCGGCCGCCAGGCGGTTTTCCGCCTCGATCAGTTTCAGTTCACATCGTTGCCACTCGGACAGAGCGGCAACCGCCGTGCGCAGCGAAGAACGCATAACAAGTCCTAACGGCGCAGCCGGTCAACACCTGCCTGCCTGATCGTGTCGGTCTGCGCCGCTCACTTGCACCCCGACCGCATTTTCAGCGAAATAAACACTAAAGTAAACTGAGCGCTTGTCCAACGCCTGCGTCCCTCAATGGATTTCCTGCTGATCGCGCTGCTGACGCTGATCAATGGCGTGTTCGCGATGTCCGAGCTGGCCCTGGCGTCCAGCCGCAAGGCGCGCCTGGTCGCCATGGCCGAGGACGGGGACCGCGGCGCAGCGGCCGCGCTGAACCTGCTCGAACATCCCACCCGTTTTCTGTCGACAGTTCAGGTGGGTATCACCTCGATTGGCGTGCTCAACGGCATCATTGGCGAAGCCGCGTTCAGCGAGGATCTTGCGCACTGGCTGCACGGGCTGGGCCTGGCCGCCAGGCCGGCAGCGATCACGGCCACCGGCATCGTGGTGACCGTGATCACCTTCATCACCATCATCTTCGGCGAGCTGGTGCCCAAGCGCATTGGCCAGCTGCATCCCGAGCCTGTCGCCCGCTGGGTCGCGCGGCCGATGGCCTGGCTGGCCGGGGCTGCCGGGCCCTTTGTCAGGCTGTTGACGGCCACGACGCTGGCGGTACTCAAGCTGCTGCGCATCGACACCACCCAGACGCGAGGCATGACCGAGGAGGAGATCGACCACAGCCTGGAAGAGGGCGTGGACGCCGGCGTGATCGAGCGGCATGAGCGGCAGATGGTGCAGAACCTGTTCCAGCTGGATGAGCGGCCGTTGACTTCGCTGATGCTGCCGCGCGCGGACATCGAGTGGATGGGCGCCGATCTGACGGTGCGCGAGTGCCTGCGCCAGGCCGGCCAGGGCGGTGCCCACTCGTGGTACCCGGTATGCCGCGGCTCGCTCGACGACGTCGTGGGGCTGGTCAGCGTCTCGCGTCTGCTTCAGCTAGGCCCCGAGCATCCCGGGCCGATCGAGCCGCATGCACAGCCCGCGCTGTTCGTGCCCGAGACCCTGACGGGAATGGAGTTGCTCGAGCAGTTCAGGCACAAGTCGGGTCGGATGGTCTTCGTGGTCGACGAATATGGTGTCGTGCAGGGCCTGATGACGCCGCACGACCTGCTGGAGGGCATCACAGGCGAACTGCAGCCAGGGGCGGCGACCGACGCCTGGGCGACCCAGCGCGACGACGGATCGTGGCTGCTGGACGGCCTGATGCCCGTGACCGAACTCAAGTCGCGCCTGGACATTCGCGAGTTGCCGGAAGAAGACCGCGGCCGATACAACACGGTGGCGGGACTGCTGATGGCCGTGTCCGGGCGTCTACCCGCGACAGGCGAGCGAATCGCCTCAGGCGATTGGGTTTTCGAGGTGGTTCAGCTAGACGGCAAGCGCATTGACAAGGTGCTTGCATCCCGGGTTGGGCATGAGCCGAGCGTTAAATAAGCCCGGCTTGCGGGTGCGCTAAGTCACTCATGTTACAAATCCTAAGGAAAACCATAGGCTTAAGGGAGCCAATAGCCGCCGTACAGGCCTACGGAAAACCTACAATCCTGCATCCTTAAAAACTGAGGTCAACGGTGCGCTGCAGCCACTGGCGCAGCGCTGTTTTCGTTCAATCGCTACCAAGGAACCATTTTGCAGGTCAAATCTCTTGTCTCCCTGAAGCTGTTCACCGCCGCGATGCTGTTGACCGGGTCGGCGCTTGTGGCGCCGGTTCAGGCGCAACCCGCCGCCGTGGCGCCCACAACAGCACCCGCCAGCGCAGCCGCGCCGGCCGCCCCGGCCGAAGCAGCGCCGGCAGCCGTCCCCGCCGCAGCCGGCAAGAAGACTGCCGAAACCATCGATAACCCCTACGGCCTCGAGGCGCTCTGGAGCACTTCGGACGCGATCACCAAGACCGTGCTGCTGATGCTGGCCATCATGAGCGTGGGCAGCTGGTACCTGATGGTTGTCAAATCGCTGGAGCAGTTCAAGATGGGCCGCCAGGCCAAGGCTGCGTACAAGAAATTCTGGGCGGCCGGCACGATCGCCCAGGGCATCAATTCCCTGGACGGCAAGAGCGCGTTCCGCTTCATCGCCGAAGCCGGCGCCGACGCCGCGGCCAACCACAACGGGCTCAAGCGCCACATTCCGTTGGGCGACTGGATCTCGATGAACGTCACCGGCGCCGTGGACGAAGTCCAGGCCACCAGCCAGGGCGGCCTGTCGTTCCTGGCCACCGTCGGCTCGACCTCGCCTTTCGTGGGCCTGTTCGGCACCGTATGGGGCATCTATCACGCGTTGACGGCCATCGGCATCTCGGGCCAGGCTTCGATCGACAAGGTCGCCGGTCCGGTGGGCGAGGCGCTGATCATGACGGCCATCGGCCTGGCCGTGGCGATTCCCGCGGTGCTGGGCTACAACTGGCTGGTGCGCCGCAACAAGGCGCTGATGGACGACGTGCGCACCTTCAGCGACGAGCTGAACGCCGTGATCGTCGGCGCCGCTACCGCCAGCGCCCCCAAGTCCGCCTGATCCGGCATCAACCGCTCATCAGGAGGCCACCATGGCAATGGCTGTAGGCCACGCGGATGGCGACGAAGACGCCGTCATATCCGCCATCAACACCACGCCCCTCGTGGACGTGATGCTCGTTCTGCTGATCATCTTCCTGATCACCATTCCGGTGGTCTCGATGTCGATCCCGGTCGTGCTGCCCAAGGAACGCGTCGAAGTGCGCGAGACCAAGCCCGACAACATCATCATTTCGGTCGACAAGGCCGGCACCATCTTCTGGTACGAAACGCGCATGGCCGGAGTCGAGACGCTGGTGGCCAAGCTCAAGGGCGTGGCCAAGATGAAGCCGCAACCTGAAGTGCAGATCCGCGGCGACGCCACTGCGCGCTACGAGGGTGTCGGCAAGATCCTGTATGCCTGCCAGCGCGCGGGCATCACCAAGGTGGCCTTCATCACGGAGCCACCGGCGCTGGGCAGCTGACATGAAGAAGAAAAATACCTACACCCGCATCGGGCGAGGCACCCGAGACCCCGAGGTCATGATGGACATCAACACGACGCCGCTGATCGACGTCATGCTGGTGCTGCTGGTCATGCTGATCATCACCATTCCGATCCAGCTGCATGCGGTCAACCTGGAAATGCCCGTGGGCGCCCCGCCCAACAATCTGCCCAAGCCGGAAAAAGTGCAGATCGACATCGACGAGAAGAGCGTCGTTTATTGGCAGGGCCTGCCCGTCAGCGCACAGGAGCTCGAGGCCGATCTGGACCTCATCTCGCAGCAGGCAGTGCAGCCCGACGTGCACGTGCGTCCCAACAAAGACTGCCAGTACGCCGTGTTTGCCAACGTGCTGTCTTCGACCAAGCGCAAGGGCCTGACCAAGATCGCCGTGATCGGCAGTGAGCAGTTTGTCCAATGAGTTCTTTTTTCAGCAATCAACGCTATGGGGTGCAAGACCCCTCCCGGCGCTACACCGGCTGGGCCATCGTCATCGCAATCCACCTGCTGATCGGCTGGGCGCTGATTTCGGGTACCGCGCGCAAGGGGCTGGAACTCATCAAAAAGCCGCTCGAAGCGGCCGTGATCCAGGAAGTGATCATCCCCCCACCCCCACCACCGCCGCCCAAGGAAATCAAGCGCGAAGAGCCCAAGGTCAAGACCGAGGCGCCGCCGCCGTATGTGCCGCCGCCCGACGTGACACCGGATTCCAACGCACCGACCATCTCCTCGGTGGCGACGCCGCCGCCTGCACCGGTGGCAATCGCACCTCCGGCGCCGCCTGCCCCGCCCGCGCCACGCGCCACCCGGGCTGAGATCGGTGTGGTCTGCCCGTCGCAGGTCAGGCCGGAAATGCCTCGCCAGGCCCTTCGCGAGGGCATCGAAGGGGTGATACGGGCCCAGGCCGTCATTGCCGGCGGTGTTGTCAAGGATGTGACGATCCTGTCCGGTCCGCGGGTCTTCCATTCGGCCGTGAAGACGGCAATGATGCAATACAAATGCACTTCCGACGCCGCCGAAATCACGGCCACGCAGGAATTCGTCTTCAAGCTCGATTGACCGGCGTCAAGCGCGCTCTTGCGCGCTGATGTATTTCGGCAACAAACAACGTAAAGCGGGATTTGCCCAAGTGACGGGCGTCTGTCAGTTGTGTAAAAACGTGTCTTGGCGAGGTGAAGCCCAGACAAGTCAAGAATCTGGGACGCCGGCCTTTTGCGGGTTATGAGCCTTGCTCGAACTCTTTCTCGACAGGAACTGGTCTGGAGAACACATGAAAACCGACACAACTAGGTTTAGAAAAACGGTCGTCGCGCGCGCCCTCATCACGGCGTTTTGCGGCACTGCCTCAATGATGGTTGCGCAAGAGACCCTTGCGCAGTCCACATCGTTGAATCGCGTAGAAATCACGGGCTCCGCCATCAAGCGGGTCGACGCCGAGACGGCGTTGCCAGTCACCGTGCTGAAGATGGACGAGCTCAAAGCGCAGGGCTTTACCACCGTCGAATCGATCATGAACCAGATCGCCGGCAACCAGACCCTGCTGGGGACCAGCCAGGCCATCGGCGCGACCACCGGCGGTGGGGCGTTTGCCAACCTGCGTGGCCTGGGCGCTAACAAGACGCTCATCCTTTTGAATGGCCGACGCATTGCCAACCAGGCGGTCGGCGGCGCGGGCGACAGCTCGGCGCCCGACCTGAACACCATCCCGCTGGCAGCCATCGACCGCATTGAAGTGCTGCGCGACGGTGCCTCTTCGCTGTATGGCACGGACGCTGTCGGCGGCGTGATCAACTTCATCACGAAGAAAGATTACAAGGGCGCCGAGATCAGCGCCCAGTACACCAGCCCGCAGCACCCGGGTGGCAAGTCCTACGAAGTGAACGCGGGGTTCGGCAAGGGCGACCTGGCAACCGACAAGTGGAACATCTTCGGCTTCATCGATTACCAGAAGCAGGACGTGTTGACCACGCCGCAGCGCCCGGGGTTCGCTACTGCCAACAAGACTTCGGCAAACGGCTTCCCCGGCACTTGGTCGCAATCACCCGGAGTGTCGAAGGCGAGCCAGTTCGCACCGGCATGCGCCCAACAATTCCAGGCCCAAGACGGCGTGAGCTGCCGCTACTTCTACTGGAACTGGGTCGACTTGATCCCCAAGTCCGATCGCCTTAACGCCATGCTCAAGGGCACGTTTACGCTGCCGGGTGACCACCAGCTGAACCTGGAATGGACGGGCGCCAAGACCAAGGTCGCCACCAACATCGCCCCGGTGCCCGAAGGCGCACTCACGATCGACCCGGGCACGCCGTTCTACCCGGGCAATGGCATCACCCCCGGCCCCACCGCAGCCCAGGGAACCCTCGATCCCACCCAGCCCGTCAAAGTGCGCTGGCGTACCATTCCGGCCGGCCCGCGCGCGGATCAAAGCGACAACACGCAACAGCGCTTCGTCGCTTCCCTTGACGGCACGATCGCCGATTGGGACTACAACACGGGCTTCAGCTACAACACGATCACCCAAAAGAATAACCTGACGGGCGGCTACGTCGACGACTCCGTCATCAGAAGCGCCGTCAAGACCGGTTTGTTGAACCCGTTCGCGCCGGTGTCTGGCCTGACGCCCGCAATGCAATCGGTGATCGCTGGGTCTCAAGTGACCGGCGAACTGTGGCACGCGAAGGGCGAAGTTGCCCAGCTCGACGGCAAGGTGAGCAAGGAACTGGGTGACTGGTTCGGCGCCGGCCGCAAGACCGCGGTGGCCATGGGTGCCGAGATCCGCCATGAAAAGTACACGCAGCTCGCCGATGCGGCCTTTGCCACCAAGGTGATATCGAGTTCGGGCTTCGATCCGTCCACGGATAACGAGGGCGCGCGTACGATTTGGGCGGTGTACGGCCAATTGGACATGCCGGTCACGAAGGCGCTGGAAGTCTCGCTGTCTGCCCGCTACGACAAGTACCCCGATTTCGGCAGCACGTTCAACCCGAAGGTGGCCTTCAAGTACGCGCCCAGCGACACCTGGGCCATGCGCGGCGCGGCAACCACCGGCTTCCGCGCGCCCTCGCTCTACGAACTGCACTCGGCCCAGACGTTCACGAACACCGCGGGCAACTGGGACGACCCGGTGCGTTGCCCGGGGGGCCACCCGATCGCGGGGGTCTCTTCGGCGGACAACTGTGCGGCGCAGTTCATGGCGCTCACTGGCGGCAACGCCAAGTTGCAACCTGAAAAGTCACAGAGCGCGACGTTCGGCTTCGTGCTGCAACCGATGGCCAATTTCGATGCAACGATCGATTTCTGGTGGATCAATCTGAAGCACTCGATCGGCGCGCTCTCGGACACCACTGTGTTCGGCGACCCGGCCAAATACGCATCGCACTTCGTGCGTGCGCCGGACGGCTCGCTCGCGATCGATGGTAGCCAGTGCAACACGGTGGCCAATCCCGGCCCGCAGTGCGGCTATGTGCTGCTGCTCACCGACAATCTGGGTGGCGTGAAGACCAATGGTGTCGACCTCGCGGCGAACTTTCGCGTGAAGACCGCCGACATGGGCAACTGGTTGTTCAGTGCGCAGGAAACGTACGTGGCCAAGTATGAGTACCAGAACGAAGAGGGTGGCCCGTGGATCCAGAACGTGGGCATCTACTCTGGCGCTGGTCCCATCTTCCGCAACCAGTTCACGATCGCCGCGAACTGGACCATGGGCCCGTGGGCTGCCGGTCTGGTGAACCACTACAAGTCGGGGTACCTTGACCAGGACGGCGTGGGCAACGTTGGCGCCTACTCGACATGGGACCTGTACGGATCGTGGTCACCCAACAAGCAGCTGACGATCACGGCTGGCGTCAAGAACCTGTTGGACAAGGCGCCTCCGACGTCTCAGCAGATCGCGACCTTCCAGGTCGGTTACGACCCGCGCTTCGCCGATTCGTTGCTGCGTGCCTACTACATCCGCGGATCCTACAAGTTCTGAGCTTGTCCTGAGCTGAAGGGGCTGGCAACCTGCGGGTTGCCGGCCTTTTTTCTTTTGTCATGCCGCACAATTGCCCTGTGCCAGCACATACAACCGGGAAAATCATTTTCCTCAACGGTGCGTCCAGCGCGGGCAAGTCCACATTGGCTGCTGGCCTTCAAGCGGCGCTGGCAGCGCCCTTTTGGCACTTCTCCGTCGATCACCTTATTGCCGCGAGCATTCTTCCGCAGGCTCGGATCGATCGCGGCGATTTCGAATGGCGAAACCTGAGACCGCAGTTCTTCGACGGATTCCAGCGCAGCCTGCCTGCACTCGCGGCGGCGGGAAACAACCTCATCGTCGAGCACATTGTCGAGACACAGGAATGGATGGGGCGACTGGTCAGCCTACTCGAAGATTTCGACGTCTTCTTCGTTGGGGTGCACTGCCCCCTGTCGGAGTTGGAAAGGCGGGAAATTGAACGAGCGGACCGCCGGCCAGGCGAGGCCCGCGCCGATTTTGAAACCATTCACACTTTCGCGCGATACGATTTCGAAGTGTCTTCGCCCGCGCTCGTCGCGGACAATGTCCGGGAAGTGATTTCAGCCTGGGAGGCGCGCGGCCGACCTTCTGCCTTCGACAGAATGCGCGCTACTTTGCCAGCGTCTTGAACTTCTTTCGAAGCAGCATGGCGTCGGGGTCGCCCTCGTCCAGGGATTCGAGCAGCGCCAGTTCCTCGTTGGCACGAACCACCTTGCCGGTGTGCCAGTAAGCCAGCGCCAGGTAACGATGCACCTCGGTGAAGCCCGTGGTCATTTCTTCCGCGCGCTCCAGTGCATCGACGGCCCGCCGGAATTCGCCCTCTTTGAGCGAGCGAACGCCCAGGCCGATCCAGTAATACGGGTCTCGCGAGCGTGCGGACGCCAGCTGCGAGGCAATCGGGAGCGCCTCTTCGGCTCGGCCCTGTTCAACCAGCAACCGATGGAGCGACTCCAGCGCGACGTCTGCAGGCCGCGCCAGCAGGACGGCTTGGCGCAGCAGCACCTCGGCAGCGCCGGGCATCTGCGATCGGCGGTAAAGGGTCGCCAGGTTGCTGTAGCTGGCTGCAAACGCCGGGTCGCTGGTGATCGCCGCCTTGAAATGGGCGTAGGCCAGGCTATCGCGGCCCGCGGCCAGGTGTTCAACGGCGAGGTTGTTATAGAAACGGGCAAGAATGCCTGCTTCGCTCAATGTGCGGCCGCGTCGGAAATCGCCGAACGCAGGTTCGAAATCGACGATGACGTCCAGCGACTCATGGCTGTCCTCGCGAAGGGCTCGGCGTGCTCGCGGGAAAAGCACGTTCACGTGATGATTGAGCACGTCGAAATCGCCTCGGCGGTCGTACGCCACGGGTACATCCACATCCTGCACCCGGGCAGGCAACCCAAGCACCCGCGCCGCCGCGTAGGTCAACACCGTCAGCGACAGGCAATCGCCCCGCTTGGCTTGCCAGGTTTGTGCCGCCACGGTGGAGTGCCCAGCTGCATACGCAAAGCGCTGGTGTTCAGCGCCGTAGAGCAGGGCCAGAAGGCGGTCCAGTCGCTGAGGGGTTTGCAACCGCTGGGTCGCTGGGTCTTTGAGGATGCCGAGCAGCTGCGGGTCGAGCCTGAATAACTCGTCCCTATCGACTGCCACCAGCGCCGGGTCATAGTCGAACGCCCGGTCTTGCCATGGGAGCTGGGCTATCGAGGGAGCTGTGGGTGGCGCGGCGCACCCAACCATTCCCAAAAGGAAGATGCCAAGGCAAAACGCGCGACGGAACATGGAATCCCCGGCAGTTTGAAACGTCTGTCTGCATGGTACGCCGCCAGTTGGAAATTTCAACTGGCGCCAATTCAGGGCGTTCCCATGGCTTCACGCCAGCGCATTGCGTCGTGGACGCGAAATCGGGTGCTCGGGTGATCGAAGAAGATCAATTCCTCGATGGGGCCCGGGTCGGGCTTGCGGTATTCGGTCAGCTTCAGGTCGACCTCGGCCATGCCCAGCGGCTCGCGCGACAGATTCAGGCCGAAGCGATCGGCTTCGATCTCCTGCGTGCGTACGAGCGTATTGGTGATCGGCGTTGCCGCCAGCGTGAGCAACGAGAACACCGCAGCCAGCATTGGCAGACTGGCAACGTCACCGACATCCTTCAGGCCCAGGTGCCCGCCGTAACGGGCGAGCAGGCGGTCCATCGCCCATTTTGCGCACAGGAACGCCGCCAGGTAGAGCAGCGCCAATTCCGCCAGTGCCTTGTAGACGTGGTTGAGTACGTAGTGACCGAGCTCATGCCCCATGACGGCCCGGATCTCCGGCAGCGACGAGCGGCGCAGAAGGTTGTCGTTCAATCTCACGGCCGCTGAGCCGAAGATCCCCGACACGTTGGCACTCACCCGGGTGGTCTGGCGCGAGGCATCGAATTCGTAAACGCTTTCCACCGGCACGCCATTGGCCCAGGCCATCGCCAGCACGGCGTCGCGTACCGCGCCGTTCTCGACCTTCTTGTAAGTGTTGAACAACGGGTCGATCCATACCGGGGAAATCAGTATCGCGAGCGCCGTGAGTGCGACTGCCGTCACCGTGCCCCACAGCCACCAGCGCTCGGCCGCACGCCTGAAAACTGCGTACAGCGTGCCCACTGCAAGCGCCGCAATGAGGGTGCTGACGCCCAGCGCGACCAGTTGTTCGGCGAACCAGGGGCCAAAGCTCTGGGTAGCCATGGCGTAGGCGTGCTCACGAAAGTAGCCCTGGTAGATGAGCAGCGGCAGTGTCAACACCCAGCCGATGAAGGAGAAGGCTGCGCCATAGATGGCGTCGCGCAAGAAACTCTTGCGGCCCACGCGCGCGGCCCAGTCGCGCAAGCGTGCCGAGCGCTGGTTGCCAAGGACGATCAGCGAAACAGCCAGACCCAGCAGGAGATTCCACAGTTGCAGCCAGTAGCCGCCTTCGAAATACGAATCCGCGCGTGCCACGACGTCGGCCGGCAGGCGCTCCATGTAGGCCCGAGTGGCGGCGTCGGCTTCGCGCGGCAGCCTGGCCCGCCAGGCGTCGTCCACAGCCTGGACGCGAAACTGCGGATTCGGGGCGGCGGGTGGCGCGGCGGGCGCCTCTGCAGCGCCGGCCCGGCCGATGCACAGCGCGACAAGCCATATCGCGCAAAGGCGGTGAGTGGTCATGCTCTTCTCCTGTAAAAGCCGTTTTCTGTTCTTGCGAATCAGGCGTCATGCGCGCGCACATCCGGCAGCGTGCGCAGATCGCGCAGCACCGGATGACGCCAACCCCACAGCGCCAGTGCGATGGCCCCCAGTCCGCCCAGGGCAAGCGCCCAGCGCAGGCCAAGCTGCTCGCCGATATAGCCCCCTAGCAATGCGCCGGGCGCGGCCGGCAGCAGGATCAGCCAGCGCATCGTGCTGGTCATGCGGCCCAGCAGCGGTTCGGGCGTCACGGCCTGGCGCAGCGCCAGGAAGTTGATGAAGATCAGCACCGCACCCGCGCTGAAGCACAGCAGCATCAACACCAGCGACACCACGCCCCAGGCATTGGCTGGTGCCAGCGCCAGCTGCAACCAGCCGACCCCGCAGATCGCGAAGCCCGCCAAAAGGCAGGGGCCGGGACCTATCCTGCGCGAGATCCTGTTGCCCAGAACACTCGCCAGGGTGGTGCCCACGCCCAGCCCGATGTAGCACAGCCCCACTTGCCGCTCGCTCAGGCCCAGTTCGCGCGTGGCGAACAGGATCTGCACCACCATGGCAGCGTTCTGGCACAGTTGCCACATGCCCACGACCAGGGCCATGACCAGCAGCAGCCGGTGCTCCCAGACAAAGCGCAGGCCTTCCTTCAGGTCGCGCCAGAAGTGGGCGTGCTCGTTGGGCGAGCGCACCTCCACAACCTGCACACCGCGCAGGATGAGCACGCTGCACACCAGCAGCACGGCATCGGCCACCAGTGCGAACGGAGCACCCACCAGCTTGATCAGGACACCCGCCAATCCAGGTCCCGCAACTTCGGCGGCTGAGCCTGCCAATGCATTGCGGGCGTGCGCCTCGACCAGGCGCTTGCGCGGCACCACCTGCGTCAGCACGATCTGTGCGGCACTGCCGGCCGTTACGAAGACGCAGCCCAGCGCAAAGTCCACCGCGTACAGGTAGCCCATGCCCAGCCATCCCAGCGCCCAGGCCGCCGGCACGCTGACAAGGATGGCGGCAATGGCAAGCTCGCCGCCGATGTAGATCGGGAGCTTGCGCACCCGGTCGAGCCAGACGCCCGAGGGCAGCGAGAACAGGACGAACGGCGAGATGCCGACGGCCGTGAGCGTGCCCATTTGGCTGGGCGACGCCTGCAGCAGCACGGCCGCGGTCAACGGCAGGGCCAGCTGCGTGACCTGGTTGCCTAGAGAGCTGATCAGGATCGAGCACCACAGTCGCCGGTACAGCCGATCGCGCAGCAGATCGCCAGAGGGCAGGGCGAACGATCTGCGCAGCCGACGCAGCCAGCCGTGAGCGGGCCGGGAGACGTCAGTGCGATTCATGCTACGCCACCAGGCAGGCCACCTCGGTCTGTGGCGTCAGGCGGCGCAACAAGGGCACCTCTTGTGCGCACTGGGCAATCGCAACGGGGCAGCGGGTCCGGAAGACACAGCCCGAAGGAGGATCCATGGGCGAGGGCAGATCTCCTTGCAGCAACTGGATCACCTTGGCGCGCTCGCGGCGGGGATCGGCACTGGGAATGGCCGACAGCAGCGCCCGGGTGTAGGGGTGGCGCGGGTCGGCGTACAGCGCTTCCTTGTCCGCGATTTCCATGGTGCGACCCAGGTACATCACCAGGATGCGCTGGCTGACATGCTTGACAACGGCCAGATCGTGCGCGATGAAGACCAGTGCCAGGCCCATTTCCTTTTGCAGGTCCTTGAGCAAGTTGATGATCTGCGCCTGGATGGACACGTCCAGCGCCGACACCGGTTCGTCGCAGATGATCAGCTTGGGGCCCAGCACCAGCGCACGCGCGATGCCGATGCGCTGGCATTGGCCACCGGAGAACTCATGCGGATACCGGTAGATCTGCGATTCGTCCAGGCCCACGCGCAGCATCATGGCCTTGACGCGCCGCAGCACCTCGTCGGCGGGCAGCTGCGGTTGATGCGTGCGCAGAGGCTCGCCAATGATCTGCGCCACGTTCATGCGCGGATTGAGCGAGGCCAGCGGGTCCTGGAACACCATCTGCGCGTCCTTGCGCAAGTCCATCCAGCGTGTGGGCGCAGCGCCACGCATCTCGCTTCCCATCCAGACGATGCTACCGGCGCTGGAGGGGATCAGGTTCAGAATCGCGCGCGCCAGAGTGGACTTGCCGCAGCCCGATTCGCCCACGATGCCCAGCGTCTCGCCCGGATAGAGGTCGAAGGAAATTCCGTTGACCGCTTTCAGGACACGCTTGGCGGACCAGGGCCAGCCGCCCCCGCGCACCTTGAATTGCACCTCAAGATCGCGTACGGACAGCAAGGGAGAGTGGGTCTCGCTCATGCGCCGGACCTCCATCCCTTTTGCATGACGACCAGGGCGTCCCTGTGGCAGGCGCGCAGCACGGTCGGATCGTTCGCGGCGGGCAACAGCAATGGCCTGTTGCTGACGCAGTAGGCATCGGCCAGCGGGCACCGCTCACTGAACGGACAGCCGGCCGGGAGCCGTGCCATGTTGGGAGGAGCCCCGGGGATGGCCACCAGGGTCTCCCCTGAGTGTTCGAGCCTGGGCGCCGCGCCAAGCAGGCCGATCGTGTAGGGGTGGGTGGGCTGGTAGAAGATGCTGTCGGCCGCGCCTTGCTCCATCACCTGGCCGCCGTACAGCACCATGACCTGATCGCACAGCCCGGCCACGACACCCAGGTCGTGCGTGATCATGATGATGGCGGTACCGAAGTCGCGCTGCAAGTCGCGCAGCAAGGCGATGATCTGGGCCTGCACCGTCACATCAAGCGCCGTGGTGGGCTCGTCGGCGATCAGCACCTCGGGTTCGCACAGCAATGCCATGGCGATCATCACGCGCTGGCGCATGCCACCCGAAAATTCGTGCGGGTATTGGCCGATGCGTCGCGCGGCCTCGGGAATCTTCACCGCCTCTAGCGTTTCGAGGGCGCGCTTCGTGGCCTGCTTGCGGTCCATGCCCTTGTGAAGCTCCAGCACTTCCGTCATCTGCCGTTCCACCGTCAGGTAAGGATTCAGCGAGGTCATCGGGTCCTGGAAGATCATGGCCACCCGATTGCCCCGGATGCGGTTCAGCTCGGCCGGCGGCATGGCCAGCATGTCTCCGCCATCGAACAGGGCCTGTCCGCTGGCCGAGCCGTTGACCGCCAGCAGCCCCATCAGTGCCAGCATGCTCTGGCTCTTGCCCGAGCCGCTTTCGCCCACGATGCCCAGCGTCTGGCCCTTGTCCAGCGCGAAGTTGATGCCGTTGACCGCATTCAGCGGTCCTTCTGGGGTCTGGAAGCGGACCGACAGGTCTTTGACTTCGAAGAGGCTCACGTCACGCGCTCCGCTGTATGTTTTCCGGCCTGCCTGGCGGAAAAGCTGCGCCCGGGCGGGCTGCGGCGCTTCGGCGAGGCGGTCGGCCTTGCAGGCCGACTTCCCTGCGATGCTCGGTCTCGCGCCCCGTCGTGGAACTCGCTGCGTTCGCTGCGCTCTCTGCGCTCAGACAACCACGACGAGTCAGTTGACGAAGCGCGCCAATGCGCGCGGCCGCGAGACCTGCGCTTCTCAGCGCCTCGCAGGCGCGCCGCAGCCCACCCGGGCGCAGCTTTGCATACGGGTGGAATTGGTGTTCGACACGAAAACCAGCCCCGCTCCTGCGCGGCAGGCGGCGCCCGGCCAGCGCGCTCTGTGGGGCGGCGAGAAGCACAGGCCCGGGGGAGGCGCGCTTTAGCGCGCTTCGTCCTCTGACTCGCCGCACCTGCCTGAGCGAAGGGGCCTTCGGGCCCGTAGCGAGTTGTGCGGCGCGACCCCGGGCCGAGCATCGCAGCGCAGTCGGCGTTTCACGCCGACCGCCACACCGAGTGCGCTGGCCGGGTGCCGCCTGTCGCGACGCCAGCAGCCTCGAACAGGTACGCATTGGATTTCGCATGCCTTAGCGGTCCTTCGGATCGAGCGCGTCGCGCAGGCCGTCGCCGATGAAGTTGAAGCAGTACAGCGTGACCGACAGCATCGCGCCGGGGAACAGCATCATCCAGGGCGATACTTCCATGACCTTGGTGCCGTCTTCGATCAGCACGCCCCAGCTGGTCATGGGCTCCTGGATGCCCAGGCCCAGGAACGACAGCACCGATTCGGTCAGGATCACGCCCGGCACCGTGACAGTGGTGTAGATCACCACGATGCCCAGCAGGTTGGGCACGATGTGCGAGAAGATGATCTTGCGTGTGGGCACGCCAATGGCGCGTGCCGCCTCGACGAACTCCATGGTGCGCAGCGACAGCGTTTGGCCGCGCACCACGCGTGCCATGTCCATCCACGAGAAGGCGGTGATGGCCAGCACCACCAGGTAGAACTCGCGGCCCAGGATGGTGACCAGCAGGATCGCGATCAGCAGGTAGGGGATGGCGTACATCATGTCGACGATGCGCATCATCAGGCCGTCGATCTTGCCGCCCAGGAAGCCGGCCGTGGCGCCCCAGGCGATGCCCACGGCCACCGATGCCAGGGTGGCCAGCAGCCCCACCATCAGCGAGATCCGCCCGCCAATCAGGCAACGCACCAGCAGATCGCGGCCCGACTCGTCGGTGCCCCAGAAGTGCGAGTTCTTCAGCGTTGGCGGCAGGCTCATTGCGTCCCAGTCGGCGCTGTCAAAAGCGTGCGGCAGCACCCACGGACCGACGATGCAGGCCAGGGTGATGAGCAGCAGGATGGCCAGGCTGATCAGCGCAGCGCGGTTGCGCAGGAACCGGACGCGCGCATCGGCCCAGGGGCTTCGGCCCTGCGCGGCCGGCTGCACGCTGGCCAGGGTTTCGACCAGCGGACCGGCCTTCGACGAGAACAGCATGCGGTGCCCGATCAGTAACGGATCTTGGGGTCGAGCGCGGCGTACGCCAGGTCGACCAGCAGGTTCATCAGGACAGCCAGCACCGTGATCAGCACCACCAGTCCCAGCACCAGCGTGTAGTCACGGTTGCCCGCGCCGTTGACGATCAGCTTGCCGATTCCCGGCAGGGAGAACACCGTTTCGGTGACCAGGGCCGAGGTGATCGAGGAAATCGCCAGCGGGCCCAGCAGCGAGACCACGGGCAGCATGGCCGGCTTGAGCGCGTGGCGCAACACGACGATCCGCGTGGGCAAGCCCTTGGCTCGGGCGGTACGAATGAAATTGCTGTGCATCACCTCGATCAGGCTGCCGCGCATCACCCGTCCGATGGTGGAGATGTTGATGAAGGTCAGCAGCGCGATGGGCAGCACCATGAAGCGCGGCGAGAAGTTGTCCCAGCCGCCGGCGGGCGACCACTTGAGCCAGATGGCGAACACCAGGATCAATACCGGGCCGATGACGAAAGAGGGCACTGCGCTGCCGAAGTTTCCAAGCATCATGACACCGTGGTCGACCATGCTGTTTTGCCGCAGCGCCGCCACGATCCCCAGGCCCACGCCCAGGAACACCGAGATCAGCATCGCCCCGCCGCCAATGGAAAGCGACACCGGAAGCGCCGAGGCCACCAGATCGTTGACCGACCAGTCGGCATAGCGAAACGACGCGCCCAGATCGCCGTGCAGCAGATTGTCCAGGTAGTACAGGTACTGCTGCCAAGGTGGCAGATCGAGGTGGTACTTGGCCTGCAGGTTGGCCAGCACTGCCGCGGAAACCTTGCGCTCATTGTCGAACGGTCCGCCAGGCGCCGCGTGCAGCAGGAAATAGCTGACGGTAATGACCGCCAGCAGAGTAGGAATCGTCGCCAGCAGGCGGCGCAGGGTATAGGACCACATTTGACAAAGGCTTTAGCAAGCGCCAGCGCAGGGTAGTGCGCTGGCGCACCAGAGCGCGTAGGTAACCGCGCTCAGTGCTTGATGATGTACAGGTCCTTGCTGCGAAAACGGTCTTGCGCGTTTTCCAGCGAGTAACCCCCAACGTAGAATTTTACCAGCCGCGGCAGTGAATACTGCAGCAGCGGGATGATGGGGTAATCCTCCATGATCATTTTGGTCGCCTCATTCAGCAGGGCCTTGCGCTTGCCCGCGTCGGTCTGCTGCGTGCCCTGGTTGATCAGTTCTTCGGCCTTGCGATTGCAGTTGAAGTTGTTGTTCTGGTCAGAGTCGCAGCGCACCAGGGCCAGGAAGGTGGTGGCGTCGTTGTAGTCCGCCAACCAGCCATTGCGCGCCAGCTGGAAGGCGCCATCGTGGCGCTTCTTGGCCAGCACCTTGAACTCCATGCTCTCGGTTTCCATGATGATGCCGAGCTTGATCTTCCACTCAGAGGCCACAAACACCGCCATCTTCTTGTGGTACTCGCTGGTGTTGTAGGAAAAACCGTACTTGGTGCCTGGCTTCACACCGGCCTGCTCCAGCAGCTTCTTGGCCTCGGCCACGCGCTTGTCCATGGGCCAGGCAGCCCATTCGTAGGGAGTCGGGTCGGCTCCCACCACGCCCGGTACGATCAGGCTGTAGGCCGGTGCCTGTCCATCGGCGGTGACGCGCTTGGACAGGATCTCGCGGTCGATCACCATCGAGAGCGCCTTGCGCACCCGCACGTCCTTGAACACCGGGTCTTTGGTCTGATAGTCGTAGTAGCGCAGACCGATGATGGCCTGGTTGCGCAATTCCTTGGGGTATTGCGCCTTGTACTTTTCAAATACACCCGGTGGCATTTGGTAAACGTAGTCGGTTTCACCCGACTCCCACAGTTTGATGTCGGCAAACTGGTCTTCGATCGGCAAATAGGTCACCCGTGTCAGGGTTACGTTGGCGGCGTCCCAGTAGTTTGGGTTTTTTTCAACCACGATGCGGTTGTTCACCTGCCAGTCCTTGAGCACATAGGCCCCATTGCCGACCATGTTGCCGGGTTTGACCCAGTCCTTACCCCACTTTTCCACCGTGGCCTTGTGGACTGGCCCCAACTGGGTGTTGGCCACCAGTTCGGGCATGAAGGCGACCGGGT
>JANYAN010000031.1 GCA_025361305.1 Burkholderiales bacterium | reverse complement strand
AACACCAGGTAGTCCCAGCGCGCCACATGCCCATTCAGGACGATCTGTTGCGCTTGGCTAATGCCCCAGTAAATCGGATGAAAATGCAGCAATTGCGCAACCCGGGGTGGAAGGATGTCTACCACATAGATGATCGGGGTGAGCCAGAACAGCAACTGCAGCACCACCGATGTCAGCTGCCTCAGGTCGGGCGCGAAGAGCGACAGGGCCGCCAGCACCAGCCCGACCCCGTAGGCCATCAGCAGCGTCGTCACGCAAATCGCGGGAAGGAGCAGCCAGGTGGGCGTCGGGAAATGGCCTATGGCGGCGCAGAAGATGGTGAACAGAAGCATCGCCAAGGCCCACAGACATATTTCAACGAGCGGCAGATAGGCCGGCATCCTGACGAGATCGACTGGGAGCTTGCGGATGATGTGAGCTCGCGCGGAATACACTGAGGCCATGTTGTTCACCGTGTTTGTGAACGCGCCCCATAGCAGCAGGCCGGGGACGAGATAAAGGCTGTAGGCGTACGGAGAATCGATCGCTCCCATGCGCGCGCCCATGAACCGCGAGAAGACGAGGGTATATATGAGGATCTGAATTAGCGGCAGGAGGATCAGCCAGCCTATCCCCAGCACGCTGCCGCGATGCGGATCCAGCAGCGACTGTCGCGCGAACAGCACCACCTGGCGCCAGCTCGCCGTTCTGCTCAGGTGGACCGCTGCCAGCATGTGCCGTCGCAGCACTGTGTTCAAGCCTTGTCAACCCGCCGCATGTCTGCGTCGACCATCATCGTGATCAGTTGGTCCAGGCGAGTGCTTGCAGTCCATCCGAGCGCTTGCCGCGCCTTGTCCGGGTTGCCCAGCAGTACATCCACTTCGGCCGGTCGAAGCAGCTCCGGGTCGAGTACTACGTGGTCCTTGTAATTCAGCCCCACGTGAGAGAAAGCGATGCTGCACATGTCACGAACGGTGGTCGTGCGTCCTGTTGCAATCACGTAGTCGTCACCGTTTGCCTGTTGCAGCATCAGCCACATCGCCTGAACGTAGTCGCCGGCGAAGCCCCAGTCGCGCTGCGCGTCGATATTGCCCAGGCGCAGCTCTTTTTGGCGGCCCGTCTTGATCCGGGCGACCGCGTCAGTCACCTTTCGTGTGACGAATTCGATTCCACGCAAGGGCGATTCATGGTTGAAAAGGATGCCAGAACTGGCGTGAAGGCCAAAACTCTCGCGGTAGTTCACGGTCATCCAGTGCGCGTAGAGTTTGGCCACGCCGTACGGGCTGCGCGGATAGAACGGAGTTGACTCATCCTGGCGCTCGGCCTGCACCAAGCCGAACATTTCGCTGGTCGAAGCCTGGTAGAAGCGACTGGTGGGGCTGACCAGCCGCACCGCTTCCAGCACGTTGGCCGCACCAACCCCGGAAACCTGCGTCGTCAGCAGCGGCTGGCGCCATGACGTGCCGACAAAGCTCTGGGCAGCCAGGTTGTAGATCTCGCCGGCCTTGCTCTGCTCTATGGCACGGATCAGGGAGCTCAGATCGGTCACGTCGCCGTCGATCAGCCGAACGTCGCGCTCCACTCCCAGCTCACGCAGTCGCCACAAGGTATCGGTGGCGCGGCGCGGCAGCAGGCCATAGACCTCGTAGCCCTTGCCAAGCAGCAGCTTGGCAAGATAGGCGCCGTCCTGGCCGCTGATGCCCGTTACCAGAGCGCTTTGCGTCATTTTTGGAGTTCCTTATCCCAGTATTCAATGAGCTGCTGCAGCGTTTCGGTCAGTGGATACCGCGGACGCCAGCCGGTCACGGCAACGAGTTTTCGGTTATCCCCGCACATGCGGCGTTGCTCAGCAGGCCGCATGCGGGCTGGATCCCGGACCAGTTCGGCATGCACCCCCGCGCAGTCGAGCAAGGTTTGCAGCATGTCCCGCAAGCGAGTTTCCTGACCGGAGCACACATTGTAGGTTGCGCCGGCTGCCCCCCGAGACAGCAGCAGGAAGTAGGCATCGACGACATCGCGCACGTCCAGGAAGTCGCGCGTGACGTCCAGATCGCCGG
>JANYAN010000030.1 GCA_025361305.1 Burkholderiales bacterium | reverse complement strand
CTGCCGCTGATAGTCGAGGGGTTCCAGAAAGGCGTGCTCGACATCGAAGCCATGCGGCTATACATCCGACAGCTCAAGTCTGCCGGCGGTTGGGTCGATGCGTATGGCTTGTGGCTGGGCCTGAACGGCAGGCCGTTGCCGCTGCTCTACAACGCTAGCTTCGACCAACCCTTTCAGCCCGACGGCTTCGATTGGGAAGTCGCTATCGATCCACCAAGCCACGCGGGCGCCCTGATCGAGCGATTGCCGGCCGGTGACCGTGGATCCGTCCTGGCCATCCAGTTCACGGGCCGGTCGATCACGGTTCCCATGGTGCGGCAGTATGTGTTTCTGGGGGAAGGGCGCTACCGGCTGGGTGGCGAATACCTGGCCCGGCAACTGCGAATGGAAAACGGCTTGGCATGGGCAGTTACCTGCTCGTCAGGCAAGGTGCAGGCGGGGCAATCGGGAGCCTTGGGCGACACCGGGGGTAAATGGCAACCTTTTGGCTTCGAGTTTACGATCCCATCGGGCTGCGGCATCGTTGCCAGCTTGCAACTGATGACTTTTGCCCCGTTCGAGGCCACGCTTGGGGCACGGGGCCGGGCGGAATTCGACGCACTGACCCTCGTAAAACTACCGCCACCGTGACATGGTGCCGCTCAGCTGCCCGCGCGTTCATTGACGGGAAACCGACCTTGCCGTATAGTGAAGTGGTGTAATTCCAACGGTTCAGGGGCTATCGATGTTGAGAAAATTGCTGTGCGTATTCGCGGCACTGGCGGTTGCCGTCTCTGCTTTGGCCCAGGCCTCGCTTGGCACGATCGCCAATGTGCAGGGCTTGGTAACGGTCAGCGACGGCACCACCATCGGCAACGCCGTTCCCGGAAGCCCCATCACCGATGGCATGCAGTTTGTGACCAGTTCGACTGGGTCGCTCACGCTACAAACGGCCAACGGCTGTGCGGTCACACTCAAACCCAACCAGACTGTGACGGTCCAGAAAAACATGACATGCGATGACCTTCGGCTTGCCATTCGCGCCGTTGACAATGACGCGGCCGGCGGCGTGTTTGCTAACGCCTTCGGCGGTGGCAACAATGGCCTGCTGATTGGTGCCGGCTTGATTCTGGTCGGTGGGTTTATCTATGACGCCAACCGGAATGTGAGCCATCAGTAGGCGACTGATGCACAAGCCGGCAAGTCGGCAGGATGCGGGGCTTTTAGGCCCCGTTTCTGTTTTCTGGGGTGTTCTGTTGCTGGCGTTGTCGCCGGTCATGCGTGGTGGTAACCGGTATGTGGCGCTGGTGCCGCTCGAGTTTCTGGCGCTGCTGGTCTTGCTGGCTCTATGGACGCGCTGGCTCACAACGCAGCAAACAGTCAACACCTCTACCACGACTCGTGCTGCGGTGATCTTGCTAGTGCTCAGCCCGGCCGTCATGGCGTTGGTGCAACTGGTGCCGGTGCCAAGTGGACTCTGGGCGCAGCTGCCTGGGCATTCGATTTACCCATCGACGCTCGCTGATATTGGGGCACCAGCCGTTGCCTCTCGCGCCCTGTCCGTCAGCCCCGATGCGACAAAGGCCGCTCTCCTGGCTGGCATCCCTATCGTCGCGGGCTTTCTGCTGGGCTATCTGGCCAGCCTGACTCAACTCAAGATCATGATGCGAGTCGTCGTGGTCGTGGCCTTCGCGGAGGTTCTGCTGGGGTTGCTGCAGGTATCGGGCGGCGAATTCTCACAGTTCTACGTGGGTGTGTTGACGTTCGGCCAGCCGATCGGGTCTTTTGCCAACCGAAACCACTACGCCAACTACCTTGCCATGGCGCTGGCGGCCTACATATGGCTGACTTATGAGGCTGGCCGGCCCGGCAACACGTCGCCGCGAGCGATCGACAGCCGCGCTCTGATGGGGATCCGAATTGCGGGCGGGTTGGTGTTGGTGGTGGGCATCCTGATGTCGCGCTCACGTGGCGGCGCTCTCTTCGGCTTGTCCATGGCGCTGGCGGCGATGGGCGCGGTCAGCCTGCGATTGCGCGGGTGGGCGATCGGCTGGCGTGTCGCCGTGCCGATTGCGCTGCTGGTGATACTGGGCGCGATTGCCTTGATCGGATTCGAATCGGTTTCGTCGCGGATATCCATGGATCAGCTGTCCAGTTCGGCCGGCTTCCGCTCGGCCTTGGCCAGCACCAGCCTCGACGGCGCTATGGCCTTCTGGCCCTGGGGCTCTGGCTGGGGCACTTATGAATTTGCCTATCCGCGGTTTCAACCCATCTCGATTGCGGGGTACGCAAACCACGCGCACCAGGACTACATAGAAATGCTGTTCGAAGGGGGCATCTTCTTTGTCTTGTTTGCGGCTGCCTTCGCCTGGCTGGCGGTTGTCCGCCTCGTCACGCTGGTGCGATCGGCTCTGCAGCGGCCTCTCGGTTCCGACGCGATGGCTTCCGCCCTCTGCGGGTTGGGGCTATTGGGTTTGCTGCTGCACTCGCTGGTAGAGTTCAACATGCGCATACCGGCCAACGCCATCCTGGGAGCGCTGCTGGCTGGCGCTTACCTGAGACCCCTTGGCAACAAGGGTGCCGCCGCATCCCGTGATCGACCTGCACTGCCACATCTTGCCCGGCATTGACGACGGTTCGAAAGACCTCGCCATGTCGCTAGAAATGGCCCGCATTGCGGTCGCCGACGGCATCCAGGTGACAGCATGCACGCCGCACATCTACCCCGGCCTCTACCTCAACAACACGGCCGGCATCAAGGCAGCACGCGATGAGTTGCAGAAGTCGCTCGACGAGAACGGCATCGCGCTGCGGCTAACTACGGGTGCAGATGTGCACCTGGTGCCGGGGTTGCTGGAAGGGCTGCGCGCGGGCGTGGTTCCGAGTCTGCACGACACGCGGTATGTGTTGCTGGAGCCTTCGCATCACGTGGCTCCGCCCCGGTTTGCAGAATCAGTGTTCCAACTGGTCGCGGCGGGCTATGTGCCTGTCATCACCCACCCGGAGCGCCTGACGTGGATCGAGGACCATTTCCAGACCTTTGTGGATCTCATTCAACAAGGCTCCTGGATGCAGGTGACCGCTGGGGCACTGACCGGCCAATTCGGTCCGCGGCCGAAATACTGGGCCGAAAAGTTCGTCGGCGATGGGCTAACGCACATACTTGCCACTGACGCTCATTCCTCCACCCGGCGCACTCCGGTGATGTCTGAAGCGCGTGCAGTCGCGGAAAGGTTGCTGGGCGCCAAGGAGGCGCGCAACCTGGTGGAGACCCGACCGGCTGCGATCATGGCCAATCGGGTACCTTCGCAGGTTGCACCGCTCCCCGAGCAAAAACCAGCTGTAGAAGGATGGTGGCGAAAGCTCATCCCACCCCGCAAATAGGTGTTGGCAATGTGTGGGAACACGCGTGGAAACACGCGTTGACACTTACTACGGGCCCGATACACTCGCATCGATTGGATGGACTGACCCGGTCAGTGGGGTTTTCGGGGCGTCTGGAAAACTGGCTGACGCATGAGGTGGGGTTAATTCAATGTGACTCGTTGGTTCGACATTCCCTTACAAAGAGAACTCCCATGCCAATCAGATTTGCTGTCCTCGTTGCAATGCTCTGGTCATATTCAGGTCTTGCATTGGCCGCCGTTCCGGAAATCGATGGGGCCTTGTCGATTCAAGCCCTCTCACTTCTAGGTGGCGTGCTCTACCTATTGAAGCGCAAAAAGTAAATCGTGCTGCCAGCGCCGGCCCGAAGCGATGGCCTTGTGTCGTCGGGTTCGGGTACGGACAAAGCAGATGCGGCTGAGTGGCTCCGCCTGATCGGGCCGCTTGCCTGTTTGCTTTTTGTTGCCGTAGAACTCGCGGCGTACGAGCAGGCGTTCGGCCACGAATTGTGGCGCCTCAGAGTCGCTGGAGTGGAGTGGCGCCTGTGGGGTTATCTGGGTGTGGCCCCTAAGAGTCTTGCCTTGCTCGCAGCTGGCGCGGCTTTCGTCATTGCGGCGCGAATTGGCGCGCATTGGGGCGCGCTGCTCGGGCCAAACCAAAATCGCTCACGAGCCAGCGTTCTTCATGGCGCCGCTGGCGCGCTCCTGATCACTACAACGCTTCTGGTTACCGGAACAACATTGGGCTTGCCCAGTGCCGCAAACGCCGCGCTGCCATGGCTTGTTCCAATTGCCTTGCCGTTATGGGCGATATCGGCCCTCTTGGTGCTCGCTCCGGGAACCGGTTGGGCGAGAGTGCTTCGCGACTGCGGGTGGGAAGTTCTCTTTGTGCTGCTTGCCACAGCGGCATACAAGTTAGCCGTCGTTGCATTTCCGGATATTGAAAAAGCAATCGCCGCTGTCTTGTTCGGGCCCACGACGTACATCGCTGGCTCCCTCGACGCACTCATGGGTTACGCAGTCTCCACCGATGCGGCGGCTCGCACGATGACAGTAGGTGCGCTCACGGAGACGATCGCACCATCATGCCTTGGGTACGTTGGAGTCGGCCTGATTGCCCTGTTCTTGACCGCATACATCTACCTCGCGCGTCGACAGTTGAGGTTCCCCAATGTGCTGGCCGTGATCCCCGCAGCACTCGGGACGATATTGCTCTTCAACGGCGTGCGTATCGCGCTACTGATGGCAATCGGTGCATCGTGGTCACCCGCCATCGCCCGGCAAGGGTTTCATTCGGCTGCGGGCTGGGTGAGCCTGCTGGTAGTGGCACTGGCGGCCGTAGTGCTCATCAACAAGCTGGCCATCTTATCAAAGCGGCCCGCGCGCACGGCAACGGCCCTCTCGGATGAAGATATCCAATTGATACCACAGCTGGTGTTGCTGGCGGTTGCCATGGGGACCTTGCTATTTACCGCATCGTTCGATTGGCTTTACCCGGTGCGGGTGGCAGCAGTTGGTGCCGTACTGCTCTGGTACCGGCAGAGGCTGCACCTGGGTTCGCTATGGCCGCGGCTGGCTCCGATGACTATCGGGTTTGTCGTCTTCCTTTTTTGGATCGCCCTGGTACCGGCGGAACCCGATAAGGCAGCAGAATTTTCCAC
>JANYAN010000026.1 GCA_025361305.1 Burkholderiales bacterium | reverse complement strand
CGCCGAAGTGGTCAGACATCAGGCTCATGATGGCGGCGCTGTCGACGGGCCCGGAGGCGCGGCCTTGCTGCGACGCGTGGAGTACCAGGCTGCCGCGCTGGAGCAGGTCGCGCCGTTTCAATCGAGCAGCTCCCGGCCCAGGGCGGTTTGTGCATGCAGGGCAACCTGGCGCGTATCGTCAGCCTGGACCTCGATCCGGATCACCAGGTCGGCCTGGGGCAGCAGTGCGGCGGCTTTCTCGGGCCATTCGGCCACTTTCAGTCCCGGGCTGGCAAAGATGTCGCGCAAGCCCGCGTCCTCCCATTCGCGCGGGTCGTTGAAACGATAAAAGTCGAAGTGCCAGATCGAAAGGCCATTGACCTCGTACGGCTCCACCACTGTGTAGGTCGGGCTTTTGATACGGCCTTGCACCCCCAGCGCATGCAACAGGTGGCGTGCCAGCGTCGTCTTGCCTGCCCCCAGGTCGCCGTGCAGCTCGATGAAGGCGCAGGCGAGGGCCGGGTGCGAGGCCAGCCGCGCCGCAAAGGCGCGGGTATCGTCCTCGGTGCGCCAGGCGATGGCGCGCAAGCCGCTTCCTACAATCGGCGGGTGATGTTCAACAGTGGTCAGATCGAAGGTCCTCAACTGGTGGTCCGGATCCGGGAATGGGCCCGGGAGTATGGATTTTCACAAATAGGCGTGGCTGGTGTCGATCTTTCCAGCGCCGAGCCTGGGCTGGCGGCGTGGCTATCCAACGGTTTCCACGGCGAAATGGCCTACATGCAGGCCCATGGCCTGCGGCGTGCGCGTCCCGCCGATCTGCTGCCGGGCACTGTCAGCGTCATCACAGCACGCATGGACTACCTGCCCGGCGTCACGCCCGAAGGCTGGCAGGCGGTCGAGTTTGCACGCCTGCGGCGGCCGGCTGAGGGGATTGTCTCGCTTTACGCGCGGGGCCGGGATTACCACAAGGTATTGCGCTCGCGTCTGCAGCAGCTGAGCGATCGCATCGCGCGGCAGATGGGGCCGTTTGGCCACCGCGTGTTCACCGATTCGGCGCCTGTGCTGGAATGCGAGTTGGCCGCGCGCAGCGGCCAGGGCTGGCGCGGCAAACATACGCTGGTCCTGGACCGCGAAGCAGGCTCGATGTTCTTCCTGGGCGAGATCTATGTCGATCTCGCGCTGCCGGCAACCGCGGCGGCCACGGCGCACTGCGGCCGCTGCAGCGCCTGCATCGATGTCTGTCCAACCCAGGCCATCGTCGCGCCGTACCGGCTGGACGCGCGGCGCTGCATCTCCTACCTCACGATCGAGCACGCCGGGCCGATCCCGCATGAGCTGCGCCCACTGATGGGCAACCGGATCTACGGCTGCGACGACTGCCAGCTGGCCTGCCCCTGGAACAAGTTCGCCCAGCGCAGCGCCTTGCCCGACTTCGACGAGCGCTCGGGCATGAGCGGACGACAGCTGATCGAACTGTTTGGCTGGAGCGAGCCCGAGTTCCTGCACCTGACCGAAGGCAGCCCTATCCGCCGCATCGGTCACGAGCGCTGGCTGCGCAATGTCGCCGTGGCCCTGGGCAATGCGCTGCGCGTTGCCGCCGGCGCGGCCGAGGTTGAACGACTGCGTGCCGCTCTGTCGGCCCGCAGCGGCGATCCGAGTGCACTGGTACGCGAGCATGTCACCTGGGCGCTAGCGCAGCACACCCAGGGCGAACGGCAGGCTGGCCAGGCCCAGCAGGGTGGATAGCGTGACCAGCCCGGCGACGTAAGCCCCGTTGTAGCCCATGCGTGCCGCCAGAACATACGCGCTCGAGGCCGTGGGCAGCGCCGAGAAGGCCAGTAGCACCGCCGCTTGGGTGTCGTCCAGACGAAACGCGCGGGCCAGCACGAAGGCCACAAGAGGCAGCAGGAAGTGGCGAATGGCCAGGAGGCAGACCGAGAGCGTCTTGCCTCTTGTCAGGGTGCCAAATTGCATGCCAGCGCCCGCTGCGAGCAGGCCCAGCGCCAGCGAGGCGGCGCCGATGCGGGTGACTGCGGGTTCGAGCCAGGCCGGGATCGACAGCCCCAGCGCGTTGCCTGCCAGGCCGGCAGCCGTGGCGATGATGAGCGGGTTGCGCAGCAAGGTGCGAAAGAATGCGGTGCGCCCGTGCCGAGCCATGGGCCAGACTGCCGCTACATTGAAAAGCGGCACGCAGACACCTATCAGCACGGCGATCAGCAGCAGGCCCCGGGGACCGGCCAGCCGCTCGGCCAGCGCCAGCGCAATGAAGGAATTGAAGCGAAACGCCACCTGCGCGCCGGCCGCGTGGTCGCGCACGTCGATGCGGCTGCCGATCCACGGGAGGTACGGCAACGAATAGGCCATGCCGATGCCGGCCAACCCCATCAGCAGCCCTGCGCCGATCATGCTGGAAGCAGCAGCGAAGTCCAGCGGGCTGCGCACGATGGACTGGAACAGCAGCACCGGAAAGAGGAAGTAATAGACCAGGCTCTCGACCTGCTGCCACACGCTGCGGTTGAGCGCAGTGAACCGGCACACCAGGTAGCCGCACAGAATGAGCGAAAAATCGGGTAACAGCAGCCGCGCGAAGTTCACCGGCAGAGGATAACGGCAATACTATGGGGTATTTCCCTTTGTCACACTGGAGATTCGAATGAGACGGCGTCACCTGATTTCCCTGTCCGCAGGCGCACTGGCCCTGGTGTCTGGCGCGGCGTTCGCGCAGGCCTATCCCAACAAACCGATCAAGCTCGTGGTGCCATTCGCACCGGGTGGCACCACCGACATCGTTGCCCGGGTCGTGTCCGAGGCGCTGAGCAAGGCGCTCGGCCAGCCCGTGATCGTCGACAACCGGGCTGGCGGCGGCGGTGTGGTCGGTGCGCTGGAAACTTCCCGTGCGACGCCGGACGGCTATGCACTGGGGATGGCCACGGTATCGACCACGGCGGCCAACCCCGCGATCAATCCCAGGATTCCGTACAACCCGCTGACGGATTTCACTCCCATCATCAACATCGCAGCCACGCCCAACGTGATCGCCGTGCACCCGAGCTTCCCGGCCAGGGACTACAAGGGCTTCGTCGCCGAGCTCAAGCGCAATCCCGGCAAGTACTCGTATTCGTCGTCGGGCACGGGTGGCATCGGTCACCTGCAGATGGAACTGTACAAGAGCCTGTCGGGCACCTTCGTCACCCACAGTCCCTACCGCGGCGCTGGCCCGGCGCTCAACGACACCGTCGGCGGCCAGGTGCCGATGATCTTCGACAACATGCCCTCGGCTTTTCCCTTCATCAAGGAAAACCGGCTGATTCCCATCGTGGTGGCGGCGCCGCAGCGGCTGGCAGCGCTGCCCAACGTGCCGACCTTCAAGGAAATCGGTCTGGAGCCGGTCAACCGCATGGCCTACTACGGCATCTACGGACCCAAGGGCCTGTCCAAGGAGGTGGTCGACCGGGTTCACGAGGGGGTCATGAAGGCGCTGCAGGATCCGGTGGTTCGCAAGCGGATCGAGGACACGGGTTCGATCATCGTGGGTAACACGCCGCAGCAGTTTGCCGAGCAGATCAAGGCCGAATACGCGGTCTACAAGAAGGTGGTGGAGACCGCCAAGCTTTCGCTCGACCAATGAAGCCATGAACCCTGCCAGCCAATCGGGCATCGACGCCTTCATCGATGCGTTGTGGCTGGAAGAGGGACTGTCGAAAAACACGCTGGCGGCCTACCGGCGCGACCTGACCCTCTTTGGGCGATGGCTGGGCGAAGGCAAACGCGCCATCGACAGTACCGGCGAGGCCGACATCGCCGCATATTTCGCTGCCCGCCACGGCGCTACCAAAGCCACGTCGGCGAACCGGCGTCTGACGGTTTTCAAGCGCTACTTCCGCTGGGCGCTGCGCGAGCGGCTGGTGGTCGCCGACCCGACGCTGAGGCTGCAGTCGGCCAAGCAGGTGCTGCGCGTGCCCAAGACCCTTACCGAGGCACAGGTGGAGGCCCTGCTGGCCGCGCCGGACGTTGATACGCCGCTGGGCCTGCGTGACCGCGCGATGCTGGAGCTGATGTACGCCAGCGGGCTGAGAGTGACCGAGCTGGTTTCGCTCAAGACTTTCAATGCAGGCATGAACGAAAACGTGCTGCGCGTACTGGGCAAGGGGGACAAGGAGCGGCTGGTGCCCTTCGGACTGGTGGCGCACGACTGGATCGTGCGCTACCTGGGCCAGGCACGCGGCGCGATCCAGGCCGGGCGCCAGACCGATGACCTGTTCGTCACCGGCCGCGGCCGTGGCATGACGAGGGTGATGTTCTGGACCTTGGTGA
>JANYAN010000013.1 GCA_025361305.1 Burkholderiales bacterium | reverse complement strand
GTGGAAACCCGCACCGCGGCTGCCGGCATGGCGATGAACCGGATCCGGCAGCTTCATCCGCAGTTTGAAGGGTGAGGCGCCGAGAGCGGCGACGCTGGTATCGCCACGTCCACGTAGGCGATCACACATCCGGTCTGCGTGGCAACTTGCACACCGGGATCTGCTTGAGCGTGCCACCGACATCCTGGCCCTGCGGCACCGTCACGGTCAGGCCAACCAGCAACGCGGAAACGCGGATCGAACGAGCGGTCTGTGGTTAACCGCCCGCGGCCATCTGCTCGGTCTTGGCGTCGAGCAGCGCTTCAGGTTCCTGCGCTGCCAGCCAGTCTTCGTTGTCCAGTCGGGCCTTCAGCTGCTCGGTGTTCAGGTCGCCGGTCCATTTGGCCACCACGATGGTCGCGACGCCATTGCCGATCAGGTTGGTAAGTGCCCGCGCCTCGGACATGAAGCGATCGATCCCCAGGATCAGCGCCAGCCCGGCGACGGGCACGGTGCCTACCGCCGACAAGGTGGCGGCCAGCACGATAAAGCCACTGCCCGTAATGCCGGCCGCGCCTTTTGAAGTGAGCAACAGCACGGCCAGCAGCGTCAGTTCCTGAAGCAGCGTCATTGGCGTGTTGGTGGCCTGGGCGATGAACACCGCGGCCATCGTCAGGTAGATCGAGGTGCCGTCCAGGTTGAATGAGTATCCGGTCGGGATCACAAGGCCCACGGTGGTCTTCCTGGCGCCCAGGTTTTCCATCTTTTCCATCATCCGCGGCAGCACCGACTCGGACGACGAGGTGCCCAGCACGATCAGCAACTCTTCCTTGATGTACTTGATGAACTTCCAGATCGAGAAGCCGTGCAGACGCGCGATCGTGCCCAGCACGACGAAGATGAACAGCAGGCAGGTCAGGTAGAACGCGCCCATCAGCTTGCCCAGCGAGAACAGCGTGCTTACGCCGTACTTGCCGATGGTGAAAGCCATGGCGCCGAACGCCCCAAGGGGTGCCAGCCGCATGATGTAGCCCACGATCGTGAACAGCACGTGCGAACTCTTTTCGATCACGTCGAACACCAGTGTGCCGCGTCCGCCGAACCGGTGCAGGGCAAAGCCGAACAGCACCGCCACCAGCAGCACCTGCAGGATTTCCCCCTTGGCGAAGGCGTCCACCACCGTGTTGGGAATGATGCCCAGCAGGAACTCCGTCGTGGTCCCCATCTTGCCCGGGCCGGTATAGGCTGCGATGCCCTTGGTGTCCAGCGTGGAAGGATCGACATTCATGCCGGTGCCGGGGGCCATCACATTGACCAGCACCAGGCCGATGATCAGCGCGAAGGTGCTCACCACCTCGAAATACAGAAGCGCCAGGCCGCCGGTCTTGCCCACCTTCTTCATGTCTTCCATGCCGGCGATGCCCACCACCACCGTACAGAAGATGATGGGTGCGATCAGCATCTTGATCAGCTTGATGAAGCCGTCGCCCAGGGGCTTCATCTGTTCGCCCAACGCGGGGTAGAAATTGCCCAGCAGCACACCGATGATCACGGCGCAAACCACCTGAAGGTAGAGCGAGCGATAGAGGGGGGGCTTGGTTGGGCTGGTGGCCGGCATGGGCTGGGACGCTGCGGACATGGGGCCTCCTGCAAGGCAGAACTGGGTGGATGGTGCCGCACTGTAACCCGTACGCCAACCGGCGTATATGCCTGTGCCCGCCTTGTCCCTAGTATCAATTCGTCCAGATCAAGGTTCCGCAAGGGGCCGGTGGGGCGTTTTACGGTTGATCCAGGTTTCCTTCACTCTTCGCTAGGAGAAGCACAAATGCAACGTCGTTTTACCCTCAAGGCGCTCACAGCCGCCGTCGCACTGGCAGGCGCTGGCCTGCCGGCCTTCGCCCAGTCGGGCGACACCATCAAGGTCGGCGTGCTGCACAGCCTGTCCGGCACGATGGCCATTTCCGAGACCGTTCTCAAAGATACGGTGCTGATGGCCATCGACGAGATCAATGCCAAGGGCGGGGTGCTGGGCAAGAAGCTCGAGGCCGTGGTGGTTGACCCGGCCTCCAACTGGCCGCTGTTCGCGGAAAAGACCAAGCAACTGCTGACTCAGGACAAGGTCGCCGTGATCTTCGGCTGCTGGACCTCGGTCTCGCGCAAGTCGGTGCTGCCGGTTGTCGAAGAGCTCAACGGCCTGCTGTTCTACCCCGTCCAGTACGAGGGTGAAGAGCTGTCCAAGAACGTGTTCTACACGGGTGCCGCGCCCAATCAGCAGGCCATCCCCGCAGTGGACTACCTGATGAGCAAGGACGGCGGCGGTGCCAAGCGCTGGGTGCTGCTGGGCACCGACTACGTCTATCCCCGCACCACCAACAAGATCTTGCGCGCCTACCTGAAGAGCAAGGGCGTGAAGGAATCGGACATCGACGAGAAGTACACGCCGTTCGGCCACTCGGATTACCAGACCATCGTTGCCGACATCAAGAAATTCTCGGCCGGTGGCAAGACGGCGGTGGTCTCCACCATCAATGGCGATTCCAACGTGCCCTTCTACAAGGAACTGGGCAATGCCGGCCTGAAGGCCAAGGACGTCCCGGTCGTCGCCTTCTCGGTGGGTGAAGAAGAACTGCGCGGCGTGGACACCAAGCCGCTGGTGGGCCACCTGGCCGCCTGGAACTACTTCATGAGCATCAAGAACCCGACCAACGATGCGTTCATCAAGCAGTGGTCGGCCTATGCCAAGGCCAAGAAGCTGCCCGGCGCCGACAAGCCCCTGACCAACGATCCGATGGAAGCCACCTACATTGGTATCCACATGTGGAAGCAGGCCGTCGAGAAAGCCAAGTCCACCGATGTCGACAAGGTGATCGCCGCCATGGCCGGCCAGACCTTCAAGGCGCCCAGCGGCATCGTGTCCGAGATGGACCCCAAGAACCACCATCTGCACAAGTCGGTGTTCATCGGCGAAGTCAAGGCCGACGGCCAGTTCAACGTGGTGTGGAAGACGCCGGGCCCGGTCAAGGCCAAACCCTGGTCGCCGTACATCGAAGGCAACGACAAGAAGCCTGACGAGCCGGCCAAGAAGTAGGACGCAGGTGCCCCAACGGTTGTCATTGCGGGCTTGACCCGCAATCCATGGATCCCGGGTCAAGCCCGGGATGACGCCTCACGAGGGGCTTGCAGTGTGCGCAACTTGTTGCGTACCCTACAGGTTCTTTCATGTTCATCCGAAGTGTTCTTCTCCTGGCAGTGCTTCTGGCCAGCGCCGGCGCGCACGCGCTGACGGCTGCCGAAGCCAAAGCCATCGCCACGGGCGAAACCGACGCCCGCATCGAGGCGCTGAACAAGGCCCTCGCCACGGCCGACGACAAGACGGCGGCTTTCATCCAGGCGCTGATCGACGAGGCGGTGAAGGTGTCCGGGGACAAGATCCTCGTCATACGGGACGCCAAAGCGACGGATCCCGTGACGGGCACCGAGACCGCTGCTCCTTCTGATGCCGAAGACGTGTTCAACAACAACCGGATGCGCGGCGAACTCGACTCGGCCATGGCGGCCCTCAAGCTCTTTTCCAAAGACGAGAAGCTGCGCCGCGAGGCCATCAAGGCCATGCAGAGCGAAACCGACGAGGCCAAGCTGCCACTGATCGAAAAGGCCTATGCGGCCGAGACCAACGCCGACATCAAGGCGGCGCTGGGCCTGGTGCGGGCGGCAGTGCTTCTGTCCAGCGCCGACAGGGGCCGGCGGCTGGAGGCAGCGAGCCTGCTGGCAGCCAGCGGCAACCCCAGCACCAAGACCGTGTTGCTGGAACACCTGAAATCCGAAACCGATCCGCAGGTCAAGGCGGCGCTGGAGTCATCCCTGCGTACGGTGGAAACGCAACTGGCCTGGGGCGACAAGCTGGGTGCCCTGTTTTCCGGCATCAGCCTGGGTTCCATCCTGTTGCTGGTGGCGCTTGGCCTGGCCATCACCTATGGCCTGATGGGCGTCATCAACATGGCGCATGGTGAGCTGATGATGATCGGCGCCTATGCCACCTACGTGATGCAGGGCTTGTTCCAGAAGTACCTGCCGGGCGCCTTCGACTGGTATCTGGTTGCGGCGGTGCCCGCAGCCTTCGGCGCATCGGCGCTCATGGGCGCGGCGCTGGAGCGAAGCGTCATCCGTTTCCTGTACGGCCGTCCGCTGGAAACGCTGCTGGCCACCTGGGGCATCAGCCTGATGCTGCAGCAGCTGGTGCGCTCGGTCTTCGGCGCGCAGAACGTGGGTGTCGAAAACCCCAGCTGGATGAGCGGCGGTGTCGTGGTCATGGGCAACCTGCAGCTGCCCTGGAACCGCATTGTCATCATCTGCTTTGCGCTGGCTGTGCTGCTGGGCATGGCCTTCCTGATCGGCCGCACGCGGCTGGGGCTGTTCGTGCGCGGCGTCACGCAGAACCGGCCCATCGCGTCGTGCATGGGCGTCAACACGGCGCGCATCGACACCTATGCCTTCGCGCTGGGATCGGGCATCGCCGGGCTGGCCGGCTGCGCGCTGAGCCAGATCGG
>JANYAN010000495.1 GCA_025361305.1 Burkholderiales bacterium | reverse complement strand
GCCAAGTCGGGACAAGTCGGGACAAGTCAGGTCAAGTCAATCAGGTCAAATCAGCGCAGCCCCGGTCTTGGCCTGCAACGCTTCCCGTGTCACTCCAGGGGCCAACTCCACCACTTTGAGGCCCTGCGGGGTCACGTCCATCACGGCCAGGTCGGTAATGATGCGGTTCACCACGCCCACGCCAGTCAACGGCAGGCTGCACTGCTTCAAAATTTTCAAGTCTTCCGTGCCGTCCTTCTTTTTGGCGACGTGCTCCATCAGGATGATCACGCGCTTCACGCCGGCCACCAGATCCATCGCGCCGCCCATGCCCTTGACCATCTTGCCGGGAATCATCCAGTTGGCCAGGTCGCCCTTTTCGCTGACCTGCATGGCCCCCAAAATGCTCAGGTTGATCTTGCCGCCGCGGATCATGGCAAAGCTGTCGTGGCTTCCAAAAATGCTGCTGCCCTTGATGGTGGTCACCGTCTGCTTGCCGGCGTTGATCAGGTCGGCATCCACTTGGTCTTCGGTGGGGAAGGGGCCGATGCCCAGCATGCCGTTCTCGCTCTGCAGCCACACTTCCTTGTCGGTCGGCACGAAATTGGCCACCAGCGTGGGGATGCCGATGCCCAGGTTCACGTAGAAGCCGTCTTCGAGTTCCTGCGCCGCGCGGGCGGCCATCTGGTCTTGGGTCCAAGGCATGTCAGGCTCCCCTCTTCTCGGTAATGGTCCGTTTTTCAATACGCTTCTCAGGCGACGCATTGAGCACAATGCGGTGGACGTAGATGCCAGGCAGATGGATGTCGTCGGGCGCGAGTTCGCCGGTGGCGACGATGTGCTCGACTTCCACGATGCACAGCTTGCCCGCCATGGCGGCAGCTGGATTGAAATTGCGCGCCGTCAGGTTGAAGCGCAGATTGCCCGAGCGGTCGGCGATGTCTGCCTTGACCAGCGCCACATCGGGCACCAGCGAACGTTCCATAACGTAGGTTTCGCCGTCGAAGTCGCGCAACTCCTTGCCATCGGCCACGATGGTGCCCACGCCGGTCTTGGTGAAGAAGGCCGGAATGCCGGCGCCGCCGGCGCGCAGCTTTTCGGCCAACGTGCCCTGCGGGGTGAACTCCAGTTCCAGTTCGCCAGCCAGGTACTGGCGCTCGAACTCCTTGTTCTCGCCCACGTAGCTGGAGATCATCCGCTTGATCTGCCGCGTCTCGAGCAGCTTGCCGAGGCCAAAGCCGTCGACGCCGGCGTTATTGGAGATCACGGTGAGGTCCTTCACGCCGCTGTCGCGCAGGGCTTCGATCAGCGCCTCGGGTATGCCGCACAGGCCGAAACCGCCAACGGCCAGCAACTGGCCGTCACTGACGACGCCCTTGAGTGCGTCGCGTGCGGAGGGAAATATCTTGTTCACGGGGCAATCTCCTGCTGAGAAACCCGGAGCCGCCAGGCGCCGGAATGACGCTACGATACTACTTAATGAGTTACGTAGTTCTTCGTAAAGGTTAGCCCGATGGACGTCGACTACCGGGTTGCGTTCAAACTGGCGCCAGTGGGCCTGGTGCTCTCGCGCAACCGGAACATCGTGGACTGCAACCAGCGGCTGTGCGAGATGTTCGGTGCCTCGCACGAATTGCTGATCGGCCAGTCCTTCCAGATGCTCTATCCCAGCGCCGACGAATATGAGCGGCTGGGCGCACGAATGGCCCCCATCCTCAATGCGAGCGGCCACTACGCGGATGACCGCATCATGAAGCGCGTCAACGGCGACGTGTTCTGGTGCCACGTCACCGGCCACGCACTGAATCGTCAGGCACCGCATGAAGCGGGCATCTGGGCCTTCGAGGACCTCAGCGCCCAGCGACCGGTCAAAGCCGAGTTGACACCGCGCGAGCGCGAAGTCGCGGCGCGGTTGCTCGACGGCATGACTTCCAAGGAAATCGGCAAGGCCCTGCTGATCAGCCACCGCACGGTCGAGATTTACCGGGCCAGACTGATGCGCAAGTACAAGGCCAGTACCACCGCAGACCTGGTCCACAAGCTGATGGCCGGTGCGTGAACCCTACCGAAGACAACCGCAAACGAGGTCACATGTCACATTCGAAGAGAACGATCCAGCTGCCATCGATGACCCCGGGCACCGCCCGCCAGATCGCCGTGCACCGCTTCGGCAAGGCCGGCGCCCGGCCCAAGGCTTACCTGCAGGCGGCCATCCACGCCAATGAACTGCCCGGCGCCATGGCGCTGCACCACCTGATGCCCATGCTGGTGGAGGCCGACCGGCGTGGCCTGATCAAGGGCGAGATCGTGGTGGTACCCACCGTCAACCCAATCGGGCTGGCTCAGCTGGCGGGTAACAACCACCTGGGCCGCTACGAGTTCCTCGGCCGCGAGAACTTCAACCGGAACTGGTTCGACCTGTCTGGCGAGGTAGCCGAGCGCGTGGGCAGCCGGCTCGGCGCCAATGTCCAGGACAACATCGCTCTGATCCGCGCGGCTGCCCTGCAAGCCCTGGGCGCCATGAAGCCGCAGAACGAGCTGCAGACCTTGCGGGTCGAGGTGATGAAGCTGTCGATCGATGCCGACATCGTGCTCGACCTTCACTGCGACCTGGATGCCGTGCTGCACCTGTTCATGTCGCGCCGCGACTGGCCGGGCGCGGCCGGTAGCCTCGCCGCCGACATCGGCGCCGAGGCGACGCTCTACAACGATCCATATCCCCAGGCACTGACGTTCTCGGGCGTCAACGGCGCCTTGTGGGCGCGGCTGGCTGATCGGTTTCCCAACGCCGCCATTCCGCAGGCGTGTCTGTCGGCGACGGTCGAACTGCGCAGCCAGCACGACGTCAATCACCCGCTGGGTGAGTCTGACGCGCGCAACCTGTATCGCCACCTGGTCCGGCGCGGGATCATCTCCGGCCGCGCCGGCAAGCTGCCGCCGCTGAAAGCTGAGCCCACGCCCATCGCAGGCATGGACGTGGGCTATTCACCGGCCGCCGGAATCCTGGTCTACCTCGTGCCCAAGGGCGCCTGGGTACACAAGGGCACACCGGTGTGCGAAGTGATCGATCCGGCCGACGCCCGCGGGCCCAAGGCGCGCCGGCAGGTCCTGGCGCGCACCGATGGCATCCTGTTCAGTGGCAAACAGCCTGGCGCCCTGGCCTGGCCCGGCGCGGTGGTGTTCCGCATTGCGGGGGCAAAGGTTCTCGCGCACCGAAAAGGCATGAGTGGACTGGACGACTGATGTCGTACCCAAGGAGTTTTCAATGACGGCCAACCGCTACCCTGCTCCCGAGCTCAAGGACGTACCCGAGGACATCCGCGCGCGGATTCTGGAGGTGCAGGAAAAGTCCGGCTTCGTGCCCAATGTCTTCTTGGCACTGGCTCGGCGCCCGACCGAGTGGCGCGCCTTCTTTGCCTACCATGATGCACTGATGCTGAGGGAGGAAGGGTCGCTGACCAAGGGCGATCGCGAGATGATCGTCACGGCCACCAGCGCGGCCAACAACTGCCTTTACTGCGTGGTGGCCCATGGCGCCATCCTGCGCATCTACGAGAAGAAACCGCTGGTGGCCGACCAGGTGGCGGTGAATTACCGCAAGGCCGACATCACGCCGCGCCAGCGAGCCATGCTCGATTTCGCGATGAAGGTGTGCCTGCACTCCGACCAGATCGACGACGACGATTTCCCGCCGCTGCACGCGCATGGATTTTCCGACGAAGACGCCTGGGATATCGCGGCGATCACGGCGTTCTTCGGCCTCTCGAACCGGATCGCGAGTTTTTCCAACATGCTGCCCAACCCCGAGTTCTACCTGATGGGACGGGTGCCCAGGCAGAAGTAGCAGGTGCGCCGCCGAGCGGGATCGATCTTCATGGCCTTCAGAGGGCGAAGCCGTCATCGGCCGCAATCACGGCGCCGTTGACGAAATGGCTCTGGTCGCTGGCCAGCATCACGATCAGCGCGTCCAGGTCTTCCGGCTTGCCCACCCGCTTGCGTGGCAGCATCTGGACCAGCTTTTGCCCCTGCTCGGTCGACCAGTGGTGGTGGTTGATCTCGGTGTCGATATAGCCAGGGCACAGGGCGTTGACGTTGATGCCGAAGCGCCCCCACTCCATCGCCATGGCCTTGGTCATCTGCACCACCGCGGCCTTGCTCATGGCATAGACACCGATCTGCGGCAGCGTCTTGATGCCCGCCATCGAGGCGATATTGATGATGCGCCCACCCGTGTAGGTGCCCGGCGCCGCGCCGCGGGCACGGGCCAGCATGCGCTTGCCGACCTCCTGCGCCACGAAGAAGGCGCCTTTGACGTTGGTGTCGAAGATGAAGTTGTAGTCGTCTTCGGTCACGTCCTGGATCCGCTGGGTGGTGCTGACGCCCGAGTTGTTAACCAGGATATCGATTGACCCCACCTCGGTCTCGGCGTGAGCCACTGCCGACTTGATGCTGTCCAGGTCGGTGACGTCGACTTGTGTCACGTGGGCGTCACCGCCCTCGGCCTCGATCTGGGCGCGCAGTTCCTTGAGTTTTTCGATCCGCCGGCTGGCCAGAACCACGGCTGCGCCGGCGCGCGACAGCGTCCGCGCGAACTGCGCACCCAGCCCGCTGGAGGCGCCGGTGATGAACGCCACCCGGCCCGAAAGATCAATGCTGTAAGCCACGAGATTCCCCCGCCTGAAAGGCATCACTAAAATGGAAACTCATTATCAGCGAGACGGCCATGACACAAGACGAAATACTGGCGCAGTTCGGGCCCCGTGAAGCGATGGAGTACGACGTCGTCGTGGTCGGCGGCGGGCCAGCCGGCCTGTCCACGGCCATCCGGCTCAAGCAGCTGGCGGCCGAGCACGGCAAGGAGGTATCGGTCGTCGTGCTGGAAAAAGGGTCCGAGCCGGGTGCCCACATCCTCTCGGGTGCGGTGATGGACCCACGCGCGCTCTATGAGTTGTTTCCCGACTGGAAGGCGCGCGGCGCGCCGCTGAACCAGCCGGTCACCGACGACGCCATGATCTTCCTGGGCGAAAAATGGGCCCTGCGTACCCCCAACTTCCTGCTGCCCGAGTGCTTCCAGAACCATGGCAATTACGTCATCAGCCTGGGCAACTTCACGCGCTGGCTGGCTGCCCAGGCCGAAGCGCTGGGCGTGGAGATTTTCCCGGGCTTCGCTGCCGCCGAGGTGCTCTACACCGAGGGCGGCGTCGTGCGCGGCGTGGCGACCGGCAATATGGGCATCAGCAAGGACGGCAAGCCGACTGACGCTTTCCAATTGGGGATGGAGTTGCAGGCGAAATACACGATATTCGCCGAGGGTGCACGCGGCCACCTGGGCAAGCAGGTGATCGCGAAGTTCAAGCTCGACCAGGACAGGGACCCGCAGGCTTACGGTCTTGGCATCAAGGAGCTGTGGGAGATCGACCCCAAGCGCCACCAGCCCGGCTTCGTGATGCACACGGCCGGCTGGCCGCTGGACGACCACACGTATGGCGGCTCTTTCCTCTACCACATGGAAGACAACCAGATCGTGCTGGGCTTCATCACCGGCCTCGACTACTCGAATCCCTACCTCAGCCCGTTCGAAGAGTTCCAGCGCTGGAAGACCCATCCCAACGTTCGCTGGTACCTGGAAGGCGACGAAGAACACGGCATCAAGCCAGGCAAGCGCGTCTCGTACGGTGCGCGTGCCATCACGGCCGGCGGATTGCTGAGCCTGCCAAAAACCGTGTTCCCGGGTGGTGCGCTGGTTGGCTGTGACGCCGGCTACCTGAACGCCAGCCGCATCAAGGGCAGCCATGCCGCCATCAAGACCGGCATGCTCGCCGCCCAGGCCGCCTATGACGCGCTGGCCGCGGGACGCCAGCACGACGAACTGACGGCATACCCCGCGGCTTTCGAAAAGAGCTGGCTGCACGACGAGCTGAACAAGGCCCGCAACTTCAAGGCCTGGTTCAAGAAGGGCCTGTGGTTCGCCAGCTTCATGAACGGCATCGAGCAGTTCGCGTTGCGGGGCCGCATGCCATGGACCCTGCATCGCGACAAGCCCGATTACGCCAGCCTGAAACCGGCAGCGCAATGCAAGCCCATCAACTATCCCAAACCGGATGGCAAGATCACGTTCGATCGCCTGTCCTCGGTCTTCGTCTCCAACACCAACCATGCGGAAGACCAACCGGCCCACCTGACGCTCAAGGACAGTTCCGTGCCCGTGCAGGTGAACCTGGCGAAATACGCCGGCCCCGAAGCGCGTTACTGCCCTGCCGGCGTCTACGAGTTCGTCAAGAACGAAGACAACAGCGACCGGCTGCAGATCAACGCCCAGAACTGCGTGCACTGCAAGACCTGCGATATCAAGGATCCGACGCAGAACATCGTCTGGGTGACACCCGAGGGCGGTGGCGGGCCGAACTACACCAATATGTGATTCAAGGAGGAGCCCCGTGGCAGCGGCACAGCTTTACCAGCGCAACTGGGTTCTGATCAGACTGCCCATCGCAGCGCTTGCGGTGTCGCTGATGGTCTTGCTGTGGTCACGCTGGCTGCCGATGCCGCCCTCCGAAATCACGCTGAGTGCCGGCCGCCCCGACGGGGTCTACTACCCCTACGCGCAGCGCTACGCCAGCAAGTTCGCCGAGCGGGGACTCACGTTGCGCGTGCTCGAGTCGGACGGCGCGGTCCAGAACCTCGCGCGCCTGCGGGGTACTGCGGCGCCGCGTGCGGACCTGGCGTTCATCCAGGGCGGCATCGGCTATCCCGGCGTCTTGCGAGAAACCGGCGATCGCGTGCTGACCTTGGCCCGTGTTGACATCGAGCCGCTGTGGATCTTTTCGCGCGTGCCCGGTCTCGATTCTTTGCAGCAACTGCAGGGGCTTCGCGTCTCGCTTGGCGGCCGGGGCAGCGGCACCCGCAGGCTGGCCGAGGCGCTGCTGGAACAGGTACGCCTGACTCCCAAGGACTTGCAGGATTCGGCGCTGGCAGGTGTCGTGGCCGCACAGGCCCTGCGCCAGGGCACGCTCGATGCAATGGTTCTCGTGTCGGCGCCGCAGTCGCCCGTGATCAGCACCTTGCTGCATGCCCCGGGTGTCCACCTGGTTCAGCTGCGCAGCAGCGCGGCCCTCACGGAAAGGCTGCCCTATCTGGCGACACGCCTGCTGCCGCAAGGAGCGCTGGATCCAGCCGGCGTGGTGCCAGCGCGCGACGCCACCGTGCTGGTCACCACGTCGAGCCTGGTCGCACGCGCGGATCTTGACCCTGCCGTTCAGCGGCTGGCGACGGAGGTAGCGCGCGAGGTGCATGGCGGCGGCGGGCTGTTCCATCGCGCGGGCGAATTTCCTTCGATGCGGTCCATCGAGTATCCCGGCTCCGCCGAGGCACGGCGCACGCTGGCCCATGGCCTGCCCTGGCTCGAGCAGCAGCTGCCATTCTGGTGGGCCCAGGTCGCCTGGCGGTTGCTGGTCATCTGCCTGCCGGTGGCACTGGCCGCGTTCTGGCTGGCGCGGATCGTGCCGGCCTACCTGCGCTGGCTCGTGGAGAGCCGCGTGGCGCGGTGGTACGGCGAGCTGATGTACATCGAAGATGACCTCAAGAAAGACACGGTCACCGGGCTGGACGTGACGCGCTACCGGGCGCGGCTGGACGATATCGAGAAGCGGATGACTACATTCGTCACGCCCGCCTATCTGATGCCACGCTGGTTCACCCTGCGCAAGCACATCGAGTTCGTGCGTGCCAGCCTGTATCGGCAGTGGGGCAGGTGAGCCAGCCATGCTGACGCTCTACCGCCGCCGCTGGGGCCTGTTCTATCTGCCCGTACTGGTGCTGGCGGGCATGGCTGTGCTGGCCGTGTCGCGCTATTGGTATCCGCTGCCTCCGCGCAGCGTGGTCATCGCCGCCGGTGTGCCGCAGGGCGGCTACGTGCAGATGGCCGAGCGGTACCGCCAGGAACTCGAACAGCTGGGAATTTCAGTGGAAATCGCCAGCACGGCGGCGGGTGCCTCGGGGCCACTGATGCGGCTGGCCGACCCGCGTGACCCGGCACAGGCCGGCTTCGCCCACGGCTTGCTGGCCGAGCGCGGTGCCGAGGCCGCGGTGCATGCGCTGGCAGTGATCGGCAAGCAGCCGGTCTGGATCTTCACGCGCCACGCGGGCATGTCCAACCTGCGCATGTTGCGTGGCATGAAAGTCGCCGCCGGTCCGCGCGGCAGCGCCAGCCGGTTCGTGGCTGCGCTGCTGCTGGCGCAGGAACAGGTGCGCGAGGGCGATGTGGTATGGGACGAGCAGCATCAAGGCATGGCAGCCGCGAATGAACTGCTAGAGCAACGCGTTAATGCGTTGATCACCATCGGCAGCTCGGATGCGCCGACCGTACGGCTACTCACCCGTTCGCCGGGCATCGACATGCTCGGGATCGAGCGCGCGAACGGCCTCGCGCAACGGGAGCCGCGCCTGCACCCGTTCGTCCTGCCGCAAGGGGTGATCGAACTGCGCGGCGACGTGCCGCCGCGCGATCTCACCATGCTCTACACCGGCACCCACCTGTTGGTGCGCGAGAACATGCACCCGGCCCTGCAGCGCGCCTTCCTCGATGCAGCCACCGAAATCCACACGGTTCCCAGCTTCCTGCAGCGGCAGGCTGAGTATCCCGATTTCCAGACCGACTTCCCGCTGTCGCCGATTGCCAAGCAATATGCGGCAGGCGACCGCCCCTGGCTCGAATCGGCGCTGCCCTACTGGTGGGCCCAATTGGCCGAGTTGACGCTGTACGGCCTGTTGCCGGTGCTGGCGCTGACGCTGGCGGCGCTGTTGTGGATTCCGCAATTCTTCAGCCTGCGCGTGGATGCCATGCTGGCCCACTACTACGGTGAACTGAAGTTCATCGAGAATGAAATGGACGCCCTGGCTGCGGGCAATCCCATCGAACTGCGCGGCGTACTGGCCAGGCTTGACGCGATGGAGCACGAGGTCGCCAGCCTGGACCTGCCCGACCGCTACGCGGACCGCTGGTACACGCTGCGCGAGCACCTGGCCCTGGCGCGCGAGCGCTTGCTCAAGCTCAGGGCGCGCTGACCAGCGGGCTCGGCACGGCGGCTATACTCTGCACCGTCAGGAGAGAGTTTCCGAGTGGAACCACCGAAGGCGCAGGGTCACCCCGAACGCTCAGGTACCCAGGACTGACAAGGCGTCCCGATCGCGGGGCGTCGCCTTGCTGGAGAGAGACCGACGCCCCATCGGGCAGACGGCCCACCGAAGGAGCAAGCCCCGCGCCAGTTGGCGGGGTGAATCTCTCAGGTAAAGCGGACAGCAGGGGCCGCCCATGGTCTGTACCATGGTTCCGTCTGCCCCTGGAGAACCGCTTGTCCGACGCAATCGATCAGAACCTTCTTCAAACCCCGCTGCACGGCCTGCACCTCGAACTCGGTGCCCGCATGGTGCCCTTCGCCGGCTATGCGATGCCCGTGCAGTACCCCGCCGGCCTGATGGCCGAGCATCAACACACGCGCACGCAGGCGGGACTATTCGACGTGTCGCACATGGGCCAGCTACGTCTGGTTGGCCCCGCCGCGGCGGCTGCCTTCGAGACATTGATGCCCGTGGATGTGATCGGCCTGGCCCAGGGCCGGCAACGCTACGGGCTACTGCTTACCGACGACGGAACGATCATCGACGACCTGATGTTCGTCAATCGGGGCGAAGACCTTTTCGTGATCGTCAACGGCGCCTGCAAGGCGGGCGATCTGGTGCACATCCGCGGGCACATCGGCGCGCGCTGCGAGGTGATCTCGCTTACGCAGCAGGCCCTGCTGGCATTGCAGGGGCCGAAGGCCGTCGACGCGCTGGGCCGGCTGGTGCCCGGCGTCGAGCAGCTGGTGTTCATGACTGGCGGGCGGTTCGGCTGGAATGGCGCCGATCTCTTCATCACCCGTAGCGGCTACACCGGCGAGGACGGCTTCGAGATCTCGGTGCACGAGTCGCGGGCCGACGCGTTTGCCCGCGCGCTGTTGGGCCAGCCCGAGGTCAAACCGGTCGGCTTGGGTGCACGCAACTCGCTGCGGCTCGAAGCCGGCCTGTGCCTCTATGGCAGCGACATCGACACCACCACCACGCCGGTGGAGGCGCAGCTGAACTGGGCCATCCAGAAAGTGCGGCGTACCGGCGGCGCCCGCGCAGGCGGCTTCCCGGGCGCGGCGCGGGTGCTCGAACAGCTCGCCGATCCCGCCAAGCTGCAACGCAAGCGCGTGGGCCTGGTCGCGCTCGAACGGGTGCCTGTGCGCGAGCACACCGCGCTGCACGATGAGCAAGGGCAACGCGTGGGCGAAGTCACCAGCGGCCTGCCGGGCCCCACCATCCACAAGCCCGTGGCGATGGGCTACGTCGCCACGCCTTTCGCCGGCCTTGGCACCCGCCTGAATGCGATGGTGCGCGGCAAGGCCGTGCCGATGGAAGTGGCCGGCATGCCGTTCGTGCCGAACCGCTATCACCGTGGCTGAATCGAATCGGCAAATTGGAGTCTGACCCCCATTACCTATAACCAGGAGAAGCGCATGACCGTGAAGTACACCGAAGATCACGAATGGATCCAGCTGGAGGACCATGAGGCCGCCGTCATCGGCATCACGCTGCACGCGCAGGACGCGCTGGGCGATGTGGTGTTCGTCGAGCTGCCGGAGGTGGGCCGCAGCTTCGCCAAGGGCGAGGTCGCTGGCGTGGTCGAATCTGTCAAGGCCGCAGCGGACATCTACATGCCGGTGGCGGGCGAAGTGACGGAAGTCAACGAAGACCTGCGTGCCGATCCGGCACTGGCCAACCGCGACCCGATGGGCAACGGCTGGTTCTTCAAGATCCTGATCAAGGACATGGCCGAGTTCGACCAGTTGATGGACGGACCGGACTACGCAAAGTTCAGCAAGAAAGGCTGACGGCTGTATGTTGATGCAATCCGCCCGGCCACTGGCCGAGCTTGAAAATCCTTCCGAATTCATCGCCCGCCATATCGGGATAGCGCCGGCCGACGAGCAGCGCATGCTGGCCATCATCGGCGAGAGTTCGCGCGAGGACCTGATCGACAGCATCGTGCCGCGTTCAATCGCGCGCACCAGCGCAATGGACCTGCCGGCCGCGGCCACTGAGGCAGCGGCGCTGGAGGAACTGCGCGCCATCGCCTCCCGCAACCAGATTTTCAAGAGCTTCATCGGCCAGGGCTACCATGGCACCCACACACCCGGCGTCATCCTGCGCAACGTGCTGGAGAACCCTGCCTGGTACACGGCCTACACGCCCTACCAGGCGGAAATCAGCCAGGGCCGACTTGAAGCCCTGTTGAATTTCCAGACCATGGTCTGCGACCTGACGGCCATGCCGATCGCCAACGCCTCGATGCTGGACGAAGCCACCGCCGCGGCAGAGGCCATGACGCTGGCCCGGCGCAGCGTCAAGAGCAAGAGCAATACCTTCATCGTTGCCGGCGACTGCCATCCCCAGACCATCGAGGTCATCCAGACCCGGGCCAAGCCGCTGGGCATCGAAATCGTGCTGGCGAATTCCGCAGAGGAATGGGCGAAAGCGCTGCAGGGGGACTACTTCGGCGTGATCGCGCAATACCCGGCGACCAGCGGCCAGATCCACGACATGCGCGCCGACGTGCCGGTCGTCCACGCGAAGCAGGCCGCGTTCATCATCGCGGCCGATCTGCTGGCGCTCGCACTGCTGGTGCCACCGGGCGAATGGAACGTGGACATCTGCTGCGGCACCACCCAGCGCTTCGGCATGCCGATGGGCGCCGGTGGCCCGCACGCCGCGTACCTCGCGTGCCGTGACGAGTTCAAACGCTCGCTGCCTGGCCGCCTGGTCGGCGTGAGCGTCGATGCGCACGGCAACCCGGCCTACCGCCTCGCGCTGCAAACGCGCGAGCAGCACATCCGCCGCGAGAAGGCCACATCCAACATCTGCACGGCGCAAGTGCTGCCGGCCGTTGTCGCGAGCATGTACGCCGTCTATCACGGGCCGCAGGGGCTCAAGCGCATCGCCCAGCGCGTCGCCAGCTACACCGCGATCCTCGCGAAAGGCCTGGAACAGCTCGGCCACCCGCTGCGCCTGGCGCACGGCGCGTTCGACACGATCTCCGTCTCCACCGGCGAAGCGACGCAGCAACTCGTTGCGCGGGGCCACGCCATGCGCGTCAACCTGCGCGTCTCCTGGGAAGGGATCATCTCCATCACCCTGGACGAGACCACCGCGCGCGCCGACATAGAGCTACTGTGGCAGGTATTCGCCAAGCCCAATCAGCAGTTGCCGGACATCTCGAAGTTCGAAAAGGGCATCGATTCGCTGCTCCCCGAAGCCTTGCGCCGTACCAGCGAATACCTGACCCATCCGGTGTTCAACACGCACCACAGCGAGACCGGCATGCTGCGCTACCTTCGCGCCCTGTCGGACAAGGATCTGGCGCTGGACCGCAGCATGATTCCGCTGGGCAGCTGTACCATGAAGCTGAACGCGACCAGCGAGATGATTCCCATCACCTGGCCCGAGTTTGCACAGGTGCATCCGTTCGCCCCGCGTGAGCAGCTGCAGGGTTACGCGCAGCTGGATGAGCAGCTAAGAGCCTGGTTGTGCCAGGCCACCGGCTACGCGGGCATCAGCCTGCAGCCCAATGCCGGCTCGCAGGGTGAATACGCCGGCCTGCTGGCGATCAAGGCCTGGCACGAGAGCCGGGGCGACGCGGATCGCACGATCTGCCTGATCCCGTCATCGGCCCATGGCACCAACCCGGCGAGCGCGCAGATGGCGGGGTTGCAGGTGGTCGTGACGGCATGCGATGCCAGTGGCAACGTCGATCTGGCCGACCTGAAAGCCAAGTGCCAGCAGCACAGCGCCCAGCTGGCGGCGGTGATGATCACTTATCCGAGCACCCACGGCGTGTTCGAGATGCAGGTCAAGGAACTGTGCGCGCTGGTACACCAGCATGGCGGGCGCGTCTATGTCGATGGTGCCAACATGAATGCGCTGGTGGGTGTGGCGGCGCCGGGCGAATTCGGCGGCGATGTGAGCCACCTGAACCTGCACAAGACCTTCTGCATTCCGCATGGTGGTGGCGGGCCGGGCGTGGGGCCGGTGTGTGTGGTTCAGGACCTGGTGCCCTTCCTGCCCGGCCACAGGACGGGCGTGGCCGGTGGGGCGCATGTGAGCGGCGGCGGTGTCGGCGCAATCTCCGCCGCGCCGCTGGGCAACGCCGGTGTGCTGCCCATCAGCTGGATGTATTGCCGCATGATGGGGCCGCAGGGGCTGAAGCAGGCCACTGAGGCGGCCATCCTGTCTGCCAACTACATCAGTGCCCGGCTGAAGGATCACTACCCTACCCTGTACGCCAGCGCCAACGGGCACGTGGCCCACGAATGCATCCTGGATTTGCGCCCGCTCAAGGACACCAGCGGCATCTCGGCCGAAGATGTGGCCAAGCGGCTGATCGATTACGGCTTTCACGCGCCCACGTTGAGCTTTCCGGTTGCGGGCACGCTGATGGTGGAGCCGACCGAAAGCGAAACACTGGACGAACTGGATCGCTTCATCGACGCGATGATCGCCATCCGCGAAGAGATCCGCCGCGTCGAGCGCGGCGAATGGCCGCGTGACGACAACCCGCTGGTCAACGCGCCGCACACCGCGGCCAGCCTGCTCACCGCGCGATGGGAGCATGCCTACTCGCGCGATGCCGGCGCCGCCGGGCTGGATGCGCGCCAGCACGCCAAATACTGGCCGCCGGTGGGCCGCGTGGACAACGTCTACGGCGACCGCAACCTCTTCTGCAGCTGCGTGCCGGTGTCAGCGTACGAGTAGGCGGCGCCTGTCATCGACGCCCCTGTCCTGATCGTCATCTCCGGCGCCGCGCTGGCTGGCTTCGTGCAGGGCCTGACGGGGTTTGGCTTCGGGCTGACGGCCATGTCGCTCTGGGCCTGGACGCTGGACCCCCGGCTGGCAGCGCCGCTGGCGGTGTTCGGCGGGCTCACCGGACAGTTGATCGGCGCATTCTCGGTGCGGCGCGGCTTCGTCGCTGCCAGCGTTTTACCCTTCATCGCCGGCGGCCTGGCGGGGCTGCCGCTGGGCCTGTATCTTTTGCCACGGCTGGACGTGGCGATGTTCAAGGGCTTGCTGGGGCTGCTGCTGGTCGTCCTTTGCCCCTTGCTGTTCTTCGCGGCGCGCTTGCCGCGCATGACCCATGGCGGACGCTTGGCCGACGCACTGGCCGGTGCAGCCGGCGGCGCGATGGGCGCACTTGGCGGATTCACCGGGGTCGTGCCCACGCTTTGGTGCACATTGCGCGGCTTCGAGAAAGACATTCAGCGCGCCGTGATCCAGAATTTCAATCTGGCGATGCTGACGGTCACCTTCGTCAGCTATGTGGCCACCGGGATCGTGACGGCGAAGATGATCCCGCTGTTTGCGCTCGTCGCGCCCGCCATGCTGATCCCCTCACTGCTGGGCGCCCGGCTCTACCTGGGCATCGGCGCGGGCCAGTTTCGCAAGCTTGTGCTGGGCCTGCTCAGCGCCTCGGGCGTCGCCTTGCTGGTTTCGGCCGCCCAGCAGCTGGCTAGCCGCTGATCCGGCGCAGGGCTTGCTCGAACACTTCGGGCGGCTGGCCGCCTTCGATCAGGTGGCGGTCGTTGATGATCACGGCCGGCACGGCGTGGATGCCGTGATCCAGATAGAACTGCTCGCTCTTGCGCACTGCGTCTGCGTATGCGTCCCCGGCGAGAATCTCGCGGGCTCGTTGGGTGTCCAGGCCAACCGATTGAGCCGCCCCCACCAGCACTTCGACATCGGCCGGGCTGCGCCCCTCGGTGAAATAGGCACCCAGCAGAGCCTTCTTCAGCGCGAGCTGGTGTCCGCCACCCTCGACGGCCGCCCAGTGCAGCAGCCGGTGAGCATCGAACGTGTTGTAGATGCGCCCGCGGCCTTCCTTGCGAAACACAAAGCCGACCGATTCACCCCGCAGCCGGATCGCCTCACGGCTGGCCGCCTGTTGCTCGGCCGTCGACCCATATTTCTGCGTCAGGTGCTCGGTCACGTCCTGCCCGCCAGCAGGCATGCCCGGGTTCAGCTCGAAGGGCTGGAAATGCAGCTCGGCCTGGACATCGCTGCCCACCCGCTCGAGGGCGCGCTCCAGCGAGGCCAGCCCGATCGCGCACCAGGGGCACGAGACGTCGGATACGAAGTCGATCTTGAGGGGGGTGGTCATGGTTTCGGCAAGTTTACGGCCTTGCCAAGCCGCGCGCTCTGCGCAATCGCTTCCAGCGTAGCCGCGTTGTCAAGGCTTGCCGCAGCAGCGCGTTCGATCGCGGCAAAGTCATGGGCTCTGACCACACGGGCGAAAGCCTCTGCACAAAAGCGGAAACCGCTCCCGGTGGCAGAGCGGACCTCTTCGAAAGGCAGCGTGCCGGCGACGCCGCGGCGCACGCGCAGCTGGCTGGGCAAGTAACCGGACGGGCTGCCTGGCCCGTCGCCGGTGTGATTGAGGTACTCGGTTTCTATCGTTCCCTGCGTGGCCATGATGGTGGCGCGGCGGTGCATGGCCACGTTCATCGCGCAAGACAGCTGCGCGCTGCGCCCGTTGGCGTAGTGCAGCGTGGCCGTGGTGCTGATGTCCACGCCACTGTCGGCCCAGTTCGAATCAGCCGTGACACGCAAGGGCGCCTCGCCCATGACCAGCCGGATCAGGCTCAGGGGGTAGCTGCCGGCATCCAGCAGTGCGCCACCCCCGGTTTCGGGGCGGATGCGGATATCGGTCTGCATGTTCGCCAGCGTGAAACCGAAAGAGGCCTGGACCGTGCGCACTGCACCCAGCGTGCCGCTATGCAGAAGCTCAAGCATGTCGCGCGTCTGCGGCTGGAAGTAATACGGAAAAGCCTCCAGCAACATCACCCCGTGCTTGGCGGCCGCGGCGAACATGGCCTGCGCTTCGTGCAATCCCATCGCCATCGGCTTTTCG